>PUKV01000199.1 GCA_003550645.1 Syntrophomonadaceae bacterium
CAACAAGTTTTCTTTCTGCATATAACCACCTCGTTAATTACTATCGCAAAGCTGGAAGCGCATAAAATTTACACTTGCCTCCAGACAAATTTCAAACCCGGTTTAAACAGGGCAGGTATGATCACGCTATTATAACCCGGTTCATTAAGCACCACCGGTTATTAACGGCAACCTTGTTTAAGTGTATCTACCCGCCCGCTGCCGGACTGTTGATTCAATTGCCTGTAATGAAATCTTCGCCCGCAGATCAAACTTTTTCCCCTGGTTATTGTAACAACAATGAGCTTCTGAGCATATCCCATAAAGGCGGCCCGAGGATACTCAGACCTATGACTACAGCAAATAAAGATGTGAGCAGAACGGCTCCGGCGGCAATATCTTTTGCTTTATGAGCAAGGTGGTTGCGCTCTGATGTAAACAGATCAATCGCTTTCTCAAGCGCAGTATTGATAACTTCCGTTACCATTACCAGCATGATCGCTGTAAGCAAAAATAGCATTCCGGTTAAAGATATGCGCAGATAAAAGGCGAGTATAATAACCAGAACTCCAACGATAGTATGTATAACCATGTTACGCTGAGTGCAAAAACAGTACCTCAAGCCTTTAAAAGCATATATAAAGCTAAAAAGCACTTTTTGCATGTCAATCTCACCGCCTGGTTAAAAATCAAATCGTTCAAGAATTATACGTTCCTTGTTGTGCATAACTTTTTGCTCTTCCTCATCTTCATGGTCATATCCAAAAAGATGAAGCAAGCCGTGCACGGCAAGCAGGACCAGTTCCTTTTCCAGGCTGTGGTTTGCATCCAGCGCCTGCTCACGAGCCCTGTCGATGGAAATGTAAATATCCCCCACAGCAAATTCTCTATCAACGTCATCTTCCGGACTTCCCGGTTCAAGGAATGAGAAAGATAGCACATCAGTAGGAGCATCTTGATCACGGTATTGCTTGTTCAGTGATTTAATATATTGATCATCAACCAGGATTAGCCCGACTTCTCCACCGGTCAGCTCATGTTCTTCCAGGAGCTCACCCAGCTTTTCCGTAAGCATCCGGGTTAAAGAATCCGGCAAAATATAATCCTGGTGCATGCAGTTGATGTATAATCCCACTTAAAGCACCCCCCTTTATGCTAGGCTCCGCTTTCAAGCTCTGCCTTGAGGGTTTTTTCCGGGTATTCAACTCTCTGGTGATAAATACCGGACATGATATATATAAAGGACTCGGCGATTTGATCCAGTTCCTTCAAAGTCAAGTCGGACTGGTCAAGCTGGCCGTCCTCAAGCTTATCTTTAATCATTCGGCGGGCCATGGTTTCTACCCGGCTGCTGGAGGGTTTGCTGAGTGAGCGCACCCCCGCCTCTACGGCATCAGCCAGCATTACTATTGCCGCTTCCTTGCTCTGCGGTTTTGGCCCTTCATAGCGGAATTTATCTGAAGATATTTCTTCCCTGTTACCACTTTCCAGCGCTTTTTGATAAAAGAATGAAACCATGCTTGTACCGTGGTGCTGTCCCACTATTTCGAGGATCGGTTCAGGCAGGCGCTTTTTCTTACCGATATCAACACCATCCTTTGGATGGGCGCCGATAACCAGGGAACTCAGGTTGGGGGTAAGTTTCGTATGAGGGTTATCACCCGATAACTGGTTTTCCGAAAAGAAATAGGGCCTTTTAAGCTTGCCAATATCATGGTAATAGGCGCCCACCCTGGTTAACAATGCATCGGCATTGACCTTTTCAGCCGCCGACTCAGCCAGGTTGGAAACCATCATGCTGTGATAATATGTACCGGGCGCTTTCAGAAGCATTTCTTTCAATAACGGATGATTAGGGTTAGATAATTCAAGCAAAGTAATAGCCGTGGTAACCCCAAAAAAACTTTCCAGGTAGGGCAGCAACCCTATAGCGACAACGGATGAAAAAATTCCATTGCCTATACCGGCCATCATGCTGTAGCTAAAGTTAATCAAAGAATCATATTCCAGGCTGACATTACCAAAGTAGAGGTAGGAAGAAATAATAACAACAGCGTTAGTTACGGCTACAAAAAAGCCGGCCCGGGCCAGATCACTACGCTGACTCAACCTGGTCACCGCATAGATGGAAACCAGTCCTCCGGTCAGGGCTACGGTCATAAAAGAAAAATCACCACCGGTTATTAGCCCCACCGCCAGGGCTAAAACCAGGTTTATGATCAAAGCCAGCTTATATCCAAACAGAACGGTTATTAAGATCACCCCAATTGCCACCGGGATCAGGTAGCCGGAAAAATAGTTAGCCGCCACGCAAAAGATTAGGGTGATCACAACCACAATCCCCAATAACAGTAACAATCTCGGGCTGGAAAACACTTCCTTTACAAATATTGACATGTAGATGCCTACCAGGACAAATACAATTAAAAGCAGCAGTAATAATCCCGTATAGGCAGGATAATCCGCCCTCTGCCCCCTGATTAATCCTAAATCTTCGAGCTGGGAGTACTGATGTTCGGTAACCGGTTCACCTTCGCTGACAATTAAAGTATTACGCAGGATAATAACCGGCTCTACCTCTTCCCGGGCCAGTTCTTTTTTTTCCTCAGTTGCTTCCTCGTTATAAAACTCGTTAACTTCAACCAGCGGTTCCACCAGCGCCTCTGCAACCCTCTTTAAACTGGCACTGGATGGGTACAGGGCTATTTCCTGGGTCAACCTTCGCCGGGCTGACTCTTCTTCATTTTCTCTAATACCGCCTTCAAATACTTCCTTAACAGAATTATTCAACCTTTCCTGCAAATCTCTTAAATTCTCTTCGTTGGTTAACAGTGAAGCCAGGGTATCATCAGAAAGTTCCTCGGGGAGAAGATCCTGGAACATTTCTATTATATCTTCGGTTTCTAGTTCATCGTTTATGTCATCTGTTTCATTGTCCTCAGTTTCTGGTTCATCGTTTAGGTCATTTGTTTCTTCGTCTACGGTTTCAAGTTCATCAATCATCCTATTTATTTCAACGACCTGATCAAAGAAATAATCGATTTCCGCCAGGGCCCCTTCTAACACCAGGGGATCGTAATCGTAAACATCGGAGACATTTCTGGCTGCCTCTTCACGCAATTGCTCGGTAGCATATGAATCTTCAGCATCACGGGGGGCGTAAATTGTCCTGGGGCTGGGCCGACCAACCGCTACATCCAGGCGCGCCGGCATGCTGACAAAGATTAGGATCAGGTAAACAGTCAAAAAAAGTACCGCTACCAGGACCAGTTTTTGTAACCGGACGTTATCTTTAAATGACACCGAACGGTCAAATATTTCACTGAGCCTTGTTTTCTTTTTCATTGCTACCCCTTCCCTTTGACTCCTCATATGCGTCATATGCCTTGATAATACTCTGGACCAGGGGATGGCGGACTACATCTTTTTCGCTGAGATAGATAAGGGCTATACCTTCAATACCCGAGAGTATTTTTGACGCTTCTATTAAACCTGAATACCGGCCACCAGGCAAATCGACCTGGGTCACATCCCCGGTAACAACAGCCTTGGAGCCGAATCCAAGCCGCGTTAAAAGCATTTTCATCTGCTCCGAGGTAGCATTCTGCCCCTCATCAAGAATAACAAATGAATCATCCAGGGTCCTGCCGCGCATATATGCCAGGGGAGCGATCTCTATAATCCCCTTTTCCCGGTATTTCTGAAAAACATCTACTCCCAGCAGATCATAGAGCCCATCATAAATCGGACGCAGGTAGGGATCCACTTTTTCCTGGAAATCGCCGGGTAGAAACCCGAGGTGTTCACCCGCTTCTACTGCCGGGCGAGTCAGGATTAAACGCTGAACCTGCTTGCTTTTCAGGGCATCAACCGCCATGGCCAGGGCCAGGTAAGTCTTTCCTGTGCCGGCCGGCCCTATTGATAAAACAATGTCATGGGATCGGATTGCTTCCAGGTATTTTTTTTGGCCAATCGTTTTTGGCCTGATTTGCTTGCCGCGCGGCGTAACCAGGATCAAATCGCTGAACAGGGAACGGATCGAACCGACATCCCCCTGTCCGGTAAGTTTCAGGGCATACTCAAACTCCCGCCTGGATAACAGGTGCCCTTTGCGGATGTGAGCTAAGAGCTCCTGGAACATGGCGTAGAGTGCTTCCACATCCTCAGCACTACCTTCGATCACCAGTTCATGGCCCCTGGGTATCAGGCGAACATCAAATTTATCTTCAATCAAACTAAAATGTCGATCTTGTTTACCCAACAGCTGTACTGCCTCATCGCCGCTGGCAAGCGTTACTATCCTGCTTGTAATATTATCTGCCAATAAGCAGCATTCTCCTTTCTATTCTATGCAAATCCTATTTTACCACTTGTTATAAAACTTAGATAGCACTTCCTCAAGCCTTCAACCATACGCTAGAAAAAATGGCTTTTGCTGATACCTATTTTACTGTTCTTTTAAGGAATTAACAGCAGCAAATATCTCGTAGATAACTTTCAAAGCCGCCCTGGAGGTTAAATCGGAAATATCAACCGGGGGAGCTACTTCCACCAGGTCTATTGCTTTTACCGGCAACCTGGTGATTGTATCCCATACCAGTTCGATTAGTTGCCTGGTTGAAAGCCCCCCGGCCTGGGGAGTGCCGGTTCCAGGGGCATAAGCGGGATCAAGAATGTCAATGTCTATAGAAAGGTATACAGCTTCAAGACCTCCCATTGCAGAAACCATTTCACTGGTAACAGCCTTATGGCCATCCCGGTGATAGCGGCGGGCAGTAACCAGGCCTAAGTCCGGGTTGTTCTTCCAAAAAGCTACTTCTTCCGCTTCAAATTCCCTGATCCCAACCAGGAAGAGGTTTTTCGGGCTGGTATTGTCCTGCTCCAGAAACCGTCTCTGGGGGCAGGCATGGGACCATTTCTGATCTTGATACATATCCATTAAATCGCTGTGAGCATCGAGGTGCACCATCCCCACAGGTTTGGGGTTGTAATACCTGCTAAAAGCACTGGACAAAGGGATGGTTACCGAATGATCACCACCCAAAAAAAGGGGCAGTGTCCCGGCCTGAAACAGTTCCAGGGCTTGCCTTTCCACTTCTGCATAATAGCTAACCCAATCGTGGTTATACGGCAGATCGCCCCGATCATAAATAGCCAGGTTGCGCAGGTCCCGGCCTTCCTCTGAAAAGGGCGAAAACCGCTTGGAAAGCTCTCTTAATTTAGCGGGAGCTTCAGCCGCTCCGCGGGCATTACTTACCGCACCGTCAAATGGGACCCCCATTATAGACAGGTCGTTTTCACCCGGGGTTCCAACCTTCAATCCGTCCCAGTGTCTTTTACCAGTCATCGGTTAACCTCCCGGTTTACCTGAACCTGTTTAAGGCCGTTTTCTTTTTTCTGCGCGAAACTGGAGGTCCTGATAAAGCCTCGTGAAATATAAAGGCAGCCACAAGTGAGTCCCTGTTACTTAATATTTGGCGCAGGGAGTTTGAAGCCGGTTCTGCCGGAGCTTTTTTTCTGACTGCTCGTTTTACCTCGAGACCTTTTTCACCCTCCAACTTATCTGCTTCATCTACTTCTTCCACAGCCCCTTCTTCATCTTCATACCGGGCATAATAGCCCCCGGCATCCTCAGGACGGAAATAGGCCGGATCTTCAACTTTCTTTTCTGCCGCCCTTCCGGGCAAAGACCGTTCAAACCCATAAGATCTCCTGCGCCTGGTTGACGGCTGCTGCTGCCTTTTGGCAGCGTTAACAAGCCGGTTCAGAAGGTTAAATATGATAATTATTACGATTAAGGTAATAAGCCCTTCCATGATAAAGCCCCCCGCAGTTTACTAATTATCCTCTTCCTGTTCGTCCTGGCCCATCTTACCAATACTTTCCCTCATATCAGTGTCGGCCA
>PUKV01000164.1 GCA_003550645.1 Syntrophomonadaceae bacterium
AGCTGCCACCAGGAGAGGGACGTCGTCGCAAGCACTCACGATGGCTTTGGTCTTGTTACAGTCGTAGAAGTCGGCTGCGCGGTTGATCGGGTCGAGGCGGTATTCGTACTTGCCGTCGGTTCGGATTCGCATACTCTTACACACGACCCCCCAAATCCTAGTTTTTTCGACTCACTGAACGGGTCATTTCGGCCCAAAGTCGGGGTGATCGCTCGCTCGAGCGTCGATCAGCGGGGTCACCCAGGCCCAGCCCACGAAAATATGCACACGGGATTCTCGAGTTCGTGTGCATATTCGGGAAACGGTATTCTCCGACGTGCAACCCCAAGAGGTCTCATCGGTTACTGAATTGGTTGTGGTTCATGGCCCACCAAACGATTCCTGCACCAAACAGTAGGATTACCAAGAGGCGAACGTTTGTGATTAGGGCAGTAACTCGCTCAAATGGGCCTGAAACATCCATCACTCCAAGAATAATTCCCGACACAAATGCCGCCAGGGTAAGGAACATGATCGCCATCGAGGCGCGGAATACCACGCTAAACTCATTGATCATACAATGGCTAATATCTGGGAATTGGAAAAATTAGCGTGTGTCGGAGTACGTTGACCAGTGGTTTCTTAGTGTGACAATTCAACATCACGAGTATCATGAGTCAGGCGACGCTTTCGGACCGCCCGTATACGAACTCGAATCTCTTTTCCGGCCACTATCTCGACGAGCGGGTTCAGGACCGCGAGGAATGGGATTGCGACGACGCGGCGCGGGAAGCGATGAAGGAGTTGCAATCGCTGTACGACCTCGAGTCAGAACTGGTCGGGGGATACAAGGAGGACCCGCTAATCGACAACTGGATCAACGAAGTACTCGACGTGCTCGGATTCGGGACGAACGTTGAGACGACAATTCCCGGAGGTGGTGGTTACGTTGACGTCTTGTTGTTCGAGAATTCCGAGACGCGACGGGACGCCGCGGAGGTGTATCTGCGAACAGAGGATACGACGGACCTGTTCGACCGCGGCGTTGGGCTGGTCGAAGCAAAGCAGTGGGACGCCGACTTCACGCAAAGGTTCAGCGAACAGCGTCCCTATCGGAATGCCTCTCACCAGGTCAAACACTACCTCGAGCGCACGCCAGAACGGATTCAGTGGGGTGTGCTGACGAACGGTCGAAAGTGGCGACTCTATGGGACGAAAGACTACGAGACCCAGACCTACTACGAAGTAGATTTGCCGGAACTTCTCGAGCACGGTGACCTTGAGGTTTTCAAGTACTTTTATGTCTTTTTCCGGCCGGAAGCGTTCCGTGAGACTGCTGGCACGACGTTTCTTGATTCAGTCTGGTCTGAAAGCGAGACTGTTGCCCAGGAACTCGGGGAAGACCTGCAAGATAACATTTTCACCGCATTGCGGGTGTTGGGCCGAGGCTTCGTTGAGACGAACAACCTCGAGTTTGATCCTGAGGACGAGGAAGCCCTCGATGAGCTGAAAGACCAGTCGCTTGTGTTGCTCTATCGGCTGATGTTCGTGTTCTACGCCGAGTCGCGTGGGTTGATCCACCCCGAGGGCCACGATGCAGTGACAGAGTATGAGGAGAACTTCAGCCTGGACGAACTTCGCCTCGGAGTTCACGAGGAGATCGGTGAGGTCGACGACGGGTTCGACGCCTACAGCGAATACTCCACGGCAATGTGGAGCACGCTTGAGGACCTATTTCGGTTGATCGACGAGGGCGAGGAGTCACTGGGAATTCCACCGTACAACGGTGGGCTCTTCAATCGGGAGAAGCACGAATTTCTGACCGAACACGAGGTGAGTAACCGGTATATTGCGGAGGTCATCTATCGAATCTCGACGACGGAAAACGACGAGGGACGGTACGTGCTGGCCGACTACGCGGACCTGGATACACGCCACCTCGGTAGCGTCTACGAGGGGCTGCTCGAACACCAGTTCCGGATCGCCCCGGAGGACTATGCGGCCGTGTCGGAGGATAAAGGCCAGATTTGGAAGCCAGCGACGGAGGTTTCCGTTGCAGATGCCGTCGAAACGGTCGAAGAGGGCGGGCTGTATGTGGTCAACGACGAGGGCGAACGGAAGGCCACTGGTGCGTACTACACGCCGGACTACGTGGTGACCTACATCGTCGAGGAGACCGTCGGCCCTCTGGTCGGCGAAATAAAGACCGACCTCAAGGACCAGGGCTTCGAGCCGGGAACCCACGAATACCTCGGTGCGTTCTACCGGCGGGTGACTGACCTGAAGATTCTCGACCCCGCAATGGGCAGCGGACACTTTCTTACACGGGCCACGGAGTATCTCGCACGGCAGGTGATGGAGGAGGTCCGTGAACTTGAAGAGGCGACAGCGTTCGACGAACAGCGGGTGCGTCGGGACGTTGCCAAGGAATGCATCTACGGCGTCGACGTGAACGGGATGGCTGTCGAACTCGCGAAGCTGTCGATGTGGCTCGAGACCTTAGCAGCCGATCAGCCACTGGCTTTCCTCGATCACCATCTTAAGACGGGTAATTCTCTGGTCGGCTCGGACGTCAACGAGGTGCTCTCGAACAATCCTCTGGAAGACGATGGCGGCCAGCTCACCCTCCAACAGTCGTTTGCCCGCGTCCGCGAGCGCACCTTAGATCACGTGATGGATCGAATGCAGGAGTTACTTGAGATCGACAACGAGACACTTGAGGATATCAAGTCGATGGAAAAGCTGTATGAAGATCTCCGCAGCGACGACTTCTACAGGCGGCTATTCGATTTGACAAACGTCCACACGGCAGAACGCTTCGATCTCGAGGTACCAGAGGGGTCCTATGAACAGATGGCACAGGCTATCGACGATGATGAGGCGTGGGCCGAAATAAGCGAGGAACCTTGGTTCCAAACCTCCCAATCGATGAGCAAGGGAGAGGCGTTTTTCCACTGGGAACTCGAGTATCCGGAGGTCTTCTTCAATGTGGATGGGGAAAAACTCGAGGATGCAGGATTTGATGCGGTGATAGGAAACCCCCCATATGTTCGACAAGAGCAGATAGGGCAAATAAAGCCCTATTTAGCATCTAATTATCAGGTTTACCGTGGCGTCGCTGACCTCTATGTATACTTCATTGAAACTGGGCTTCAGTTACTCAGACCACATGGTAAGTTCTCATACATTACATCCAACAAATTCATGCGGGCAGAGTATGGGGAACCCCTGAGAGAACTTTTAACAGTAAATACTAAAATAGAAAAAATTATAGATTTTGGCGAATTACCAGTATTTGATTCTGCATCTACATTCCCGGCAATCATTACATTATCAAATGTATCTGTAGATGAGCAAAGAGTGAGTGTTACCAAAGTCAAGTCCTTAGACTTTACAGATTTATCAAACGTAGTTAACGACAAATCTTATGAAATAGGTTCTGATGGACTAAGTTCAAAAGGGTGGTCGTTAGCCAGTAAGCAGTGGGCATCTATTCTGAAGAAAATGGAAAAAAAGGGGGAGCCGTTAAAGAAGTTCGTATCAGACGACATTTATTATGGTGTGAAAACAGGGTACAATCGTGCTTTTTTCATTGATAACGAAACAAAATCAGACCTGATTAGTAAAGATGAGAGAAGTGAAGAACTGATCAAACCCTTACTAGTTGGTGATGACCCTCGTCGTTACTGGATTAAGAACAAAGAGCAATGGCTTATCTATACTCCATGGGGGACCAATATTGACGAATATCCTGCAATCAAAGAACACCTATCACAGTACCGAGAAGAGCTAGAGGGGCGGCCAGAGTGTGCCGAAGATAAATTTAATTGGTGGGAACTTGCGAGGTACGGATCGGACTACAAGTATGCCTTTAGTGGAACAAAGATTGTCTACCCAGTGATTGCCATGTCTCCGCGGTTCGCGATAGATGACGATGGTCACTATATAAACGATAAATGCTTCATGATACCTGGAGAAGACTACTATCTTCTAACATTATTGAATTCGAACCTTCTTTTTGAAATTGCTAAGCTTAAAGTCTCTGTACTTGGGGACGAAGACGCTGGTGGACGTCTAGAGCTACGAACCACCCATTTGGAAGATCTTCCGATTGCTGATGTGTCGTCAGATGACGAGGATAAAGTTCATATCAATAACAAAGTTGAAAAATGCATTGTTGAAATTGACGACTGCCCACTCAAGGATTTAGAAGAGTTCTCCCCTCATGTTGTATTGGAAGAATTAGGGAAACAGATGGAAGAGTATGTCGGCACACTAGAAAATCTCAATCTCTCTCTCCTTGACCACTTCGGCTCCTACTCCGATGGTCCAACTCTCGCTGATATTGGTCTTGCGCAGCCCCCAACTGGCGCAGCCGACTCCCCACTCACCGGCACCGCCGAAGATCTCGAAAGCCTTCGGATCGGCACCTGCGAAATCGTCCGGGAGTCCCGTACGAGCCTCGAGATTCGCCTCACCGCCCGCTACAAACCCGAAGACGAGGAGGAGTACGAGAGAGATCGGTGGGGTTACACTGAAACTGAACCTCTCCCAGCCCTGCGAATCTCCGAACTGTCCGAATTCGAGGCTGATCTGATCGAAGCGTTCACCCCCGTCGCCATCGACGAGGCCGGCGGTTTTGCGAACTTCCGGGGGACGGCTACGAAAACCAACTCCCCGGTTGATCGCCTGCGGAAACTGACGCTGCCCGCACTCCCGGACGTCCGTGAAGGGTTAAAGAGCTACCTCGAGATCAGGGAACGCGCCGAAGAACTTGAGGAAAAGATTGAAAAGACAGACAAGCTGATCGAGGAAATCATCTACGAGCTGTACGGGTTGACTGAGGAGGAAATCGAAATTGTTGAAAAAGCAATTGAAAAGTAGGATCGTACGGACCACTGATTGAAGCAATCGCAGTTCGAGATGGCCTGTGTTTCATCTGCTTCAACTGGAGGTCCGCGTGCGGAAACGGGGCGGGGGCGTTGTAATTTTTTGGCCTTGTCCCCTTGGGGACACGCCCCAAGGGGGTTTTCGCACGCAGTGCGAAACGACCCCGCTGGGGCCGCGGGGCGATCGGGCCGGAGCCGGTGCCCTCGAGCGCTTGAATACAACCAGAGTTGCACAGTCACGGCTCGAGGACAATCTGAGTTGCTGAAAACAAGATGTGAGAGAGTGTTGCCACTCACGAGGGCCGCGCTACCAGTCGGCGATTCGCCCAAC
Organism: Syntrophomonadaceae bacterium; assembly: GCA_003550645.1. Taxonomy (GTDB): domain Bacteria; phylum Bacillota; class Dethiobacteria; order DTU022; family DTU022; genus B1SED10-74M. The sequence goes on from PUKV01000164.1 coordinate 5,200, forward strand.
TCGGTGACTATCGCGACCGCCTTCGGGTGCCTTCCAAACCATCGCGACGGATGCAAAGTCGACGACGTCGTTTCCTGAGTGACGCCAAGCGTCGATCGCCTCCTGGGCAACCCGCCGGGCATTCTCGAAGCTGTCGGACTTCCGCATCGAGAGGATCGTGTCGATTCGTAACCGCTTCGGCTTTCCTCCCTCGTCGAACTCTATCTCGGCGCCGTTCTCGGCCAACCACTTCTGAAACGGGGAACACTCGGCGATATGATCCGCGAGTCCCATGATGTGCTGCAACCGGTCGGCATAGCTCTCGATCGCGTACTCCGCGCTCTCGACGAGCGCACGGATTTCCTCACGGTACTTTCGCGCTCGGTATGAGATTTGGCCGTCCTCGAGGTCGATAATCTCGCCCATCTGCTGGATGGCTCGGTAGATCGTCGACGGATGTTTCCCCAGCTCCTCGGCGACGTCTTCGACAGAAACGCCACCGTCGGTGGCAACCTTCTCGGCGACCGCCCGTGGCGTCTACCCCAGGTCGTCGAGTGTCGTCAGCAACAGGTGTTCGCTGTTCGCCTCGAGGCGGGGCGTCGGGTCGGGATACA
>PUKV01000097.1 GCA_003550645.1 Syntrophomonadaceae bacterium
AGATCACGCAGGCTGTGCACGGAAATGGTTTCAACGCTGCCGACATCAAACCCGCTGTTTATCCAGCTTTCTATGGATCCCTCCAGGTAACCGGCTATATTATCAAGCCCTACGGTGTAAAAAGCATCTTTAATTTTATCAAGGTCCTCATCGTGTCCCATGACCAGGATCAGCTTATCTTCGGGTGGAACCACCCAGCCGGCAAAAGTGGGCAGGTTTCCGTGTTTGCTGATACTGTATGATCCGGGAATATGCGCGGCAGCGAAAGAGTGGTAGGTGCGGACATCGATTATGGACCAGCCATCTTCTTTTATGGCGGAAGCAACTTCTTCAACGCTGAGCGGCATGGTTTCAAGGCTGTCCTTGATCAGGGCCGGCCCGTCACGGTTGATCTCAGTGCAGCGGGCAAAATGATCGGGGGCTGCAGGCATGTCGGTTAAAAGATCTTTTTTGAACTCGTCCAGGTCTTCGTGCTGCAGGGCGTAATTTTGTTTTCGTTCTATACCGATGGTGCTCCACAACTTGGCTGAAAGTGCCCGTCCGCAGAGAGAACCCATGCCGTGGGCCGGGTAAACCTCGACGTGATCGGGCAGTTCTTTCAATCTTTTTATACTGTAAAATAATTTTTCGGCCAGTTCTTCTTCCCGGCTGGGAAACAGGTCTGGCCGCCCCACGTCCCCGATCAGCAGGGTGTCGCCGGTAAATACCATTACCGGATCTTCTCCCCTTTCAAGATCTGTAACCAGGGTAACAGTGCAATCCGGGGTGTGGCCGGGCGTTTCAAGCATTTTAAAGCGCAGGTTTTCTATGGTAAACTCTTCTTCATCGGCCAGGGCATGGTGGGGGAAATTACAATTCCCGATTTTGGGAGCGTAGATTTTAGCCCCCGTTTTTTCAGCCAGCTCCATGTGGCCGGAAACAAAGTCGGCATGGAGGTGGGTTTCAAGGACCGCTGCAATCTCCATGTTAAACTCTTTGGCTTTGGCCAGGTACGGTTCGATATTGCGGACCGGATCGACGACAAGACACTTTTTTCCACTTCCGATGACGTACGAACACTGGGCGATTCCCGGAGTGTATATTTGGGCAAAATGCATAAGATACTTCCTCCTTTAATAATTAAAGATTTTACTTGTTACTGCCACAGGGCAGTTATAACCACGGCTGCCGCTAAAATGCAGAGCATGCTTAACACCAGGCCGAAACGCATGAATGAACTGATCGAAAATGGGGCCCTGCTCATTACCATCAGGGCGGCCTGGTGAGTGGGGATCAGCAGGGTCAGGTTTGATCCGGCTGCTGCAGCCATCAGGGCCGCAGCCGTGCCCAGGCTGCTTTCAGCTGCTATCCCCACGGCCAGCGGGGCCATAAATACGGCTGCAGCCGAGTTGTTGATGGCATTGGAAAGGATCGATGCCACCAGGATCAAAATCAATACCAGCCAGAAAGGATCAAACCCTTCCGTAAAACCGGCCAGGGCAGATGACAGCATCTCAAGGGCCCCGCTGTACTCCAGGGTCCGGCCGATACCAAGCATGGAACCCAGGAAAAAAACAATCTTTAAGTCGATACTTTTATAGGCAACAGACGGCTTCAATACTCCGCTGATAATTAAGAGCAGGGCCGCTGCACCAAAGCCAAAGGCAGGGTGCAGCAAACCAAAACTGACTGTTAGCACGGCTGCCAGCAGAATAGCCAGCACAACCAGCTTTTCGCGGGTGGCAAAAGGTGAAAAGATATATTTTTCCTCCAGATCCTCCTCTTGCCTTTCCGCAGGGGTGTCGTTTTCTGCACTGTCGTCAACCCGGCTTTTTTCCTCTTTACGACCAGTTTTCGAATTTTGGTCGGGCGGTTTTTGCAACTTGCTTTGATTCTCAGCCCTCTGGTCCCCATTAGCCCCGGGGTCAATCCCGCAGGATTTGCAAAAATACCAGAAGGCAAAAGCTATGCCCAGCATGCTCAGCCCGTGGGGAGCGTAATCAAACATTTTAAAAGATTGGCCGGTTGTTGAAAACATGTAGGAAGCGATGATTATATTGGGAGCGCTCCCTACCAGGGTTGCTGTGCCGCCTAAAATCGAAGCCATGGCCAGGGGCAGCCCAAAACTGCCCGGGTCGCTGCCGTAGCGCCGGGCCATCCTGACAGCTGTCGGCAGCAGCAGGCCGACGGCCCCGACATTGTTCATGAACGCAGATAAGATTGATCCGACTGCGGCGATGCTCAAAGTCTGGCCGCGCAGGCTTTTCAGGCGCCTGGCTACGGCCTGGCCCAGTCCCCGCAGCAGGCCTGATTCAACAATGCCCTGGCTGACCAGGAATACAGATATGATTGTGGCCAGGGCCGGGTGGCCGAATCCTGAAAAAATCACTTCAGGCGGGGCGGTGCCGGTTAATCCCAGTATAAGCAGGCCGGATAATGCCACCAGGTCCATCCGGACCTTACCGGAAGCGATCAGGGCCAGGACTACAATTAATATGCTCCAGGCTAATACTGTCTCTATTCCGACTGACAACCCCTTATATGAGAGTCAATCTTAATATTGCATATATTATTATATCTTAAAATCATCTATAAAAAAACCATTCATATCCACAGGCTTTTTCGCAGAGTTATTTTGTTTTAGAATTTCCAGGTACGGCCGGGTGCGCCGTTTCTTTTAAATCATGGAAAATGGTGATTTAGTAGTTTTTCTTTCTGGGAAGGATTTTTTTATGTTAGTGAGAAATTATTAATAATGCAGTAGAATTATTTAAGTAACCGAAAATTTTTTTATCTCTGAAGCTTCTTAGCAAGTACCATTTTAATTGCATAAGAAGCCGGCTACTCATTGTTTCAAAAATAACACTTACTTACCATGGAGGTTTAATGATGGGAAATTACTCAGTCCTCTTCGAACCACTTGATATTGCAGATATCCGGTTGCCCAACCGGATCATGATGGCTCCCATAGGGACCAATTACTGTACCTCTGAAGGAGAAGTTACCGGACGCCTTACAGCTTATTTAAAGGCAAGGGCCCGGGGAGGCGCCGGCCTGATCATTACCGAAGGTGCCTATGTTTGCCGGAATGGGAGAGAGTCTTCAAACCAGCTGGGACTTTATGATGACCGCGTGATCCCGGGATTGAGCGAACTGGCCGGGGTTATCGGTGATGCAGGCAGCAGGCTCTTTGTCCAGCTTAACCATGCCGGCCGGCAGACCTTGCCGGAGGTGACCGGTTCTGAACTTGTTGCTCCATCCCCGATCCCCTGTAAAATCATGGATAAAGAACCCCGGGCTTTAGAAACAGGAGAAATCGAAGAAATAGCAGAAGCTTTTGGCGAAGCAGCCCGGCGGGCTAAGGAAGCAGGTGTTGACGGGGTGCAGGTCTTAGCCGGTCACGGCCACCTCTTAAACCAGTTTCTTTCTCCCTATTCCAACCACAGGAAGGATCATTACGGAGGCAGCCCGGAAAACAGGATGCGCTTTCCCCTGGAAGTACTTTCAAAAATCAAGGCCATAGCCGGAAGAGACTATCCCGTATCATTTCGCATCAGCATTGAAGAGTTCATAGAAGGTGGCCTTACAATCCAGGACAGTATTGCTTTTTCTTTCCGCCTGGTTGAAGAAGGTGTTGACATGCTTGATGTTTCAGGCGGTATTTATGAAACAGGGCCGGTGATCGTGCAGCCAATGTTACTACCCCGCAGTTTTTTCGTGGAAAAGGCAGCCCGGTTGAAGAATGCAATTGGAGGTAAAGTCCCCGTTGCGGTGGCCGGGCGGATCCACGATCCGGCTGAAGCGGACAGGCACCTCTCACAGGGCAAAGTGGATTTAATCGCCATGGGCAGGCCTCTATTAGCGGATCCGGAACTACCCCTCAAGGCGCGCGTGAGCAGGGAAAGTGAAATCAGGTGGTGTATCAGCTGCAACCAGGGCTGCATGGACCGCATGCTGATGCAGAAGGATATTACCTGCCTCGGTAACCCGCTATGCGGTAATGAAGATGATTATGAGCTAACCCCGGTCCAGGACCAGAAAAAAGTACTGGTTATCGGAGGCGGTCCGGCCGGGCTGCAGGCGGCGATAACGGCGGCGCAGCGCGGCCATGCAGTCACTTTATATGAAAAGAGCGATAACCTCGGAGGGCTGCTAAATATCGCCTCTATGTCTCCAGGTAAAGATGTGCTTAAAGATCTAAAAGGGTTCCTGGTTAACCAGGTTAAGCTCCACGGGGTTGAGGTAAAGACCGGAGTGACAGCGGACTTGTCTATAATTGAAGAAAACAATCCCGATAAGGTGATCCTTGCTGCCGGTAGCATCCCCTCTGTGCCGGGGGTTTCAGGGATCGATAATGAAAAGGTTGTTTTAGCAGAAGAGATTCTTGCCGGAAACAGGGAGCCTGGAGATAAAACCCTGGTTGTCGGCGGAGGCATGGTTGGCTGTGAAACTGCTATGTTTGCAGCAGAGCAGGGCAAAAAAGTAATCCTGGTAGAAATGCTCGAAGATGTTGCCTTTGATTTAGGGCCTTTTTACAAGGCAATGGTGATGAGGAAAATGGAGCAGCTGGGAATTAAAATTCATGCATCCAGTCAGCTGATAGAGGTTAAGGATGGCAAGGCAATTCTGCAGTCGGGAGAAGAAAACACAGAAATTGGAGACATCGATACGCTCATTATTGCCTGCGGTTATGAACCCGATAACAGGCTGGAGGAGGTTCTTGCCGGCAAAGGCATCGAGTACGATGTTATCGGTGACAGCAAGGAAGTGCGAAAAATGCTTGATGCCATTCATGAGGGGTTTGAGTGCTTTAGTTAATTTTTTTAAGCCGGGCAGGTTCTATTGCAGCCTCTACCATTGTTTTTTGAAGAAATTAACCTCATCCTGGTAGGGTTCCACCAGTACTTCGAGGCGCTGCAGCTCTTCCGGTGTGAGCTGCGCAAATTCCCTGGCCAGGCGGGCATTTTCAGCCAGTTCATCAAGGCTGGACATGCCTACTATGGCTGTGCTTACCGGGAAACTGAGGGCATAGTTTAGCGCTTTTTCCATGCTGTTAAGGCCGTTATCCTTAAAGATGCGGCCGTAGGCGGCAACTTTCATGGCAATGATACCCATGTTTTTCTCCCGGGCCCGGGGTAGCACCGCTTCCTGCAGGGGCTGGTAGTACCGGTCTGCCGGGTTTAATGCCAGCAAAACGCAGTCAAAATCATATTTTTCGATGGCTTCAAGCAGTACTGCGGGATCCCTGTGCCCGGTAACGCCGGTAAAACGGATTAACCCTTCCCCTTTTAATTCTTCCAGCGCCTCTAAGGCGCCGCCTGCTGCCATGACTTGCGAAAGGTCCTCTTCACTGTGCAGTCCGTGAATCTGCAGCAAGTCGAGGTGATCAGTTTGCAGACGCTGCAAACTTTGCTCAAATAGCCGCATGGTTCCGTCATAGGTGCGATCCAGGGTTTTACTGGCCAGGAAAGCCTCTTTCCGGCGCTCGCCCATCACTCGCCCGATATTTTCCTCGCTGCTTCCGTATGAGGGGGCGGTATCAATGTAGTTTATGCCCAGGTTGAGGGCCCGGTGCACTATTTCTTCCGCTTCTTCCGGCCTGTCTGCTGCAGAAACCAAAAAGGAACCGCCCAGTCCCAGGATGCTGACCATAGAGCCGGTTTTACCCAGCTCTCTGAGCGGCATTCCGGCCCGGCCTTTTTCTTTTTCCGGTTCAGCTTCTTCTTTATCTATTTTTTTCGCTTTTTCTTGATCTCTTTCCTTA
>PUKV01000093.1 GCA_003550645.1 Syntrophomonadaceae bacterium
TCGCGATCGATAGATAGGATTTTCACCGGCACTACCGCTTCAATCTGCAGGACTTCCAGGGGATGTTTAATATAGCGATCGGATATTTCAGAGATATGGACCAGGCCGTCCTGGTGCACACCTATATCAACGAATGCCCCAAAGTCGACAATATTGCGTACAATGCCCTGCAGGGTCATTCCCGGCTCCAGGTCGTCAAGCTCTGTGACTGATTGCGAAAAAACCGGCCTCGGTAAATCCTCCCGGGGATCGCGGCCAGGCTTGCGGAATTCTTCCAGGATATCTTTTACCGTGGGTTCCCCCGCTTCCAGGCGGGAAGCGAGGGCTGCTGCCTCTTCATCAGCCAGGGTGGGTACCGCTTCTTGATGCCCCAGGTCTTCCGGGCTGATTCCAAGGTCGTCCATGATCATTCCGGCCAGCTGGTATGATTCCGGGTGCACCGCACTTCTTTCCAGGTAGTTGTCGCTGTCTGGCAACCTCAGGAAACCGGCACACTGCTTAAAAACCTTCGGACCGAGCCCGGAAACTTCTAGCAGCTGCTCCCGGTTCTGGAAAGTGCCAATTTCGTTTCTTTTACCCACTATTTTCTCTGCCACCGAAGAGTTGATCCCGGCCACGTAAGAAAGCAGGGCCGCCGAGGCGCTGTTTAAATCTACCCCAACGCTGTTAACACAGCTTTCCACCGTCCCCGTTAGAGCTGAATCAAGTTGTTTGGCCGGCATGTCGTGCTGGTACTGGCCTACCCCGATTGCTTTAGGGTCGATTTTGACCAGCTCGGCCAGCGGGTCCTGGAGGCGCCGGGCAATGGAGACTGCGCTTCTTTCAGCTGTGTCCAGGTCGGGAAACTCTTTCTTGGCCGCCGGAGAAGCTGAATAAACACTGGCCCCGGCTTCGTTGACGATTGTATATTCCACTGCCAGGCTGTGTTCTTTGATCAGCCCAGCTGTAAAAGCCTCACTTTCCCTGGAAGCAGTCCCGTTTCCAATGGCGATGCAGTCGATGCGGTATTTTTCCAGCAACTGCAGCACCTTCCGGGCAGCTCCATCCCGGTCATTGCGAGGTGCAGTTGGGAAAATAGCTGCCGTTTCGAGGAGCTCCCCGGTTTCAGAAACAGAGGCCAGTTTACAGCCGGTGCGAAAACCGGGGTCCCAGCCCAGCACCCGGCGGTGGCGCACCGGTGGAACGAGCAGCCTTTTCTTCAGGTTCTCCTTAAAAACTACCAGGGCCCCTTCCACCGCTTTTTCCAGAAGTTCCTGCCACATTTCCCTTTCCAGGGAATGGTGAATTAAGCGGCGGTAGCTGTCAAGGGATGCAGATTCAACGATTTCCCGGCAGGCAGGGGTCTGCTTTCCGGCAACATATCGCTCCAGTATCGCTTTAAGAGCACCTTCTTCCGGAACGGTTACTTTCAGGTCAAGGGCCTTTTCTTTAACACCGCGGTTGATAGCCAGGACACGGTGGCCCTTTATTTTAGCCAGGGGTTCCCTGTAGCCGTCGTAATCGTCATAAGTGTTGACTGTAATGTCGTCTTTCTTTACCACATCAATGCTGCCCCTGGTACGATATATTGCGCGCAGCGCCTTGCGCACCGCGGCATCATCAGAAATCATTTCAGCAATAATATCCGACGCTCCCTGGAGCACAGCTCTTTTGTCGGCCAGGTCCTGTTCCGGATCAATATACTTATCCGCTTCTTCTTCCGGGTCCACTTCACCATCAAGGATTGCAGCCGCCAGCGGCTCCAGCCCTTTCTCACGGGCTACCGAGGCCCTGGTCCGTTTTTTTGGCCGGTAGGGGCGGTAAAGATCATCCAGTTCAGTTACCGTAGCCGCTTTTTCGATCTGCTGTGTAAGCGCTTCGCTCAGGGCGCCCTGGGCTTCGATCAGGCGGAGCACTTCCTCGCGCCGCTGTTCCAGGTTACGGTAACCGGTCAGCTTGTTTTCCAGCAGGCGAAGCTGTTCATCAGTTAACCCGCCGGTCATTTCCTTGCGGTAACGGGCAATAAAGGGCACCGTGTTGCCTTCGTCGAGCAGGGCCGCCGCCTGGGTTACCTGCTTTTCCGAAATATTCATTTCCCTGCTCAAACGTTTAAAAATTATTTCCTGCATTTTAAGTTTACTTCTCCCCGCTAAGTTGATTAATTTGCTAAACCGAAAACAAAATCTATACTGCCTTCAGCCCGGCCTGGCTGATATAAAAGCTCAAACGAAAACCTTATGAAACCTTTATCGTTGCGGCAAAACAACTGCTGAAACAGGCTGACCGGCAAAATGGCAGCTGCCGGGCCGGAGCATTAAAGAAGAGTTTCTTCAGGGATTTCACCTAGCCCTTGGGTTTCTGCAACGGAACCCCTTCCCGGCACAGCGGGCATTCCTCAGGACTGTAAGATTCAATTTCCATGGAAAGCAGCGCCTGCAGGGGCACACCGAAATCAACCTTTCCGGAGGTGCGGTCGATCATGATCGATACCCCGGCAACTTCTGCCCCGGTTTGCTTGAGCAAATTAAGCACCTTTTGCACCGAGCCTCCGGTTGAAATTGCATCTTCCACTACCAGTACTTTTTCTCCCGCTGCAATTTTGAACCCGCGCCTGAGGGCCATTGACTCTCCTTCCGCCCGTTCGGCAAAAAGCGCCCTTGTGCCCAGGGCCCGGGCTGTTTCATAAGAAAGGATCACCCCGCCCATGGCCGGCCCGATAACTGTTTCGATCTGCTTATCTTTAAAGGGCTCAGCCATCATCCGGCAAACTTTTTCTGCATGCTGCGGATACTGCAGAAGCTGGGAACACTGCAGGAAACGGCCGCTGTGCCGGCCCGAGGTAAGCAGGAAGTGACCTTCCATAATCACTCCTGTTTGCTTCAACAGCTCGACCAGTCCGGCTTGATCTAGATTATTACTGGCATTCATTACTCCTTCTCCTTCCTTCCTTTCTTCCTTCCTGGATCGCTCTCCTGGATCACTCTTTCTACCGGTTGATGCCCATATCGGCCAGGATGCTGCGGGCAGCTTCAACCGGATCAGCGGCCCTGGTAATGGGCCTGCCGACAACCAGGTAATCCCCGCCGGCCCGGATAGCGCCGGCCGGTGTGGCAATCCTGGACTGATCGCCGGCATCTTCTTCTGCCGCCCTGATCCCGGGAGTAACGGTAATAAAATGTCCTGGAACGCTCTCTTTGACCGGGCTGATTTCAAGCGGTGAACAAACCACCCCGTCCAGGCTGCATTCTTCAGCCAGCCGGGCCAGCCGGACTACCCGGTCGGCAGCGCTTCCAGGGCAGCCGGTTTCAGCCATCTCCTGATCATCCATGCTGGTGAGCACGGTCACGGCCAGGAGGATCGGCCTGTGATCTGCTTTTTCTGCCGCTTCCCGGGCGGCGGCAAGCATCTTCCTGCCCCCGGCAGCATGGACATTGAGCATCCAGACCTTTAGCGATGCCGCGGATCGCACTGCGGCGGCCACGGTATTGGGGATGTCATGGAATTTTAAATCGAGAAAAATGCGGCAGCGCCCGGCCAGTTCTTCTACAAACTGCGGCCCACCGGCTAAAAACAGTTCCAGCCCTACTTTAAAACCAATCCCCAGCGGAGAAAGGGCCTCCACCAGTTCCCGGGCCCGGCCGGGATCGGAAACATCGAGGGCTACAATTAATCGTTCTATAGATCGGTCTTTATTACTATGGCCGCTGCGCTTTGAATACCTGTCACCTGTCATCTTATTACCCTTCCTTTGTATCTGCTCAGCCGTGCCTTCTTTTATGCATAATTTTTCTTTAAAACTTCTTTGGCCCGCGGGCAACCCCTTCTATTTCGCTCAAAGTGCGCAACCCCTCTTTATCCATGTATTCAAGCAGGCCAGCTTTAAGCTGTGAGGGCAAATCAGGTTCATAAAACAGGCCCGTCCCCAGGGCAACGGCGCGAGCCCCGGCCATGATAAATTGCAGGGTGTCACCTGCTGAAACAATTCCCCCCATACCCAGGACCGGTATTTTTACTGCTTCTGCGACCTGCCAGACCATTTTTAAGGCAACGGGCATTATGGCCGGCCCGGAAAGGCCGCCGAAAGCATTACCCAGGAGCGGTTTTTTTTGCGCGGTATCGATAATCATCCCTGAAATGGTATTGATCAGGGAAATCCCGTCGGCCCCGGCTTCTTCAGCAGCCCGGGCAATAGCTCCGATATCGGTAACATTAGGGGAAAGCTTAACCAAAAGGGGCAGTTTCGTTTCCTGGCGGACGGCCGAGACCACCCGGCCGGTAGCCTGCGGGTCGGTTCCAAAAGCGATCCCGCCCGCCTTGACGTTGGGGCAGGAGATATTCAGTTCCAGCCCGTCGATTCCTTCTGCTCCCTCGAGGCCCGCAGCCACCCCGGCATATTCTTCAACGGTGCAGCCGACCAGGTTGACCAGGAGACGCGGACCTGCTCCTCGCAGTGACGGAAGGTGATCTTCAAGAAAGCTTTTCAGGCCCGGGTTCTGCAAACCGACAGCATTAAGCATGCCCGATGCAGTCTCTGCCACCCGGGGAGGGGGGTTGCCTTCCCAGGGTTCAAGGGAAACCCCCTTGACTATGATCCCTCCCAGGTCCTTAAAACCTGTCAGTTCCCGGTACTCGTGCCCGTAACCAAAAGGACCCGATGCAGCCAAAATGGGGTTATCGAGTTTTATGCCGCAGAGATCCACTGCCAGGCTCACTTCCAGCGGTTGTCCTTGTTCACTCATTTGAGGATTACCTCCTCTGCCGGAAATACGGGCCCGTCCCGGCAAACCCGCTTGTATCCTCCTGTTGTAGCCACGACACAGCCAACGCAGGCCCCGATCCCGCAGGCCATCCGTTCTTCCAGGGAAAGCCAGGCTTTAACCCCCGCCTGCCGGCAAATCTCTTTAACGGCAGCAAGCATCGGCCGGGGCCCGCAGGCAAAAACCGCCCCGGCTCCTTCAATCCGGCGGGATAAAACAGCGGCGGCAGTGCCCTTTTCCCCCCGGCTGCCGTCATCCGTAGCCTCTACGATGCTCAGGCCCGGCATATCCAGGTCGCGGCGGGGGCAGGCAAATAAACCGGCTGTGCGCGCACAGTAGAGCAGCGTTTGCGGAACTTCTGTCGATGAAGCCAGGAACACCAGCGGTGCAATCCCCGCCCCGCCCGCTACCAGCAGGGAGCCGGCCGGAGGGGTGGGAAAGCCGCTGCCGAGAGGGCCCAGCAGTTCAATCTTATCGGCAGGACTGCTGCCTGCCAAAAGGGCGGTTCCCCTGCCCTTGATCTCAATTAAAAGCACAAGCTCGCCGGTTAAGGGATCGGCCTTGTAGATGCTAAATGGGCGCGGCAGCATGTGGGTATGTTTAACAGGCATGTAGACATGGACAAATTGTCCCGGGGCAGCCAGCCGCGCTATGCCCGGCGCATGCAGGGTTATCCGGCAAAAGCCGGTCCCGGCAGCGCTGTTATCAAGAACCGGACATTCTTCCCGCCGGTAATTAAAGCTGGGCTGCTCCTTCAGTGACTACACCTTCTTTCATGGTAATCTCTCCGCCAACTATAGTATAGAGCGGCGCTCCTTGCAGGCGCTTTCCGGCAAAGGGAGTATTGCGTGATTTGGAATACCAGTTATCCGGGTCGATTATAAACTCGCGCTCCGGATCGATAATGGTCACATCCCCCGCACTACCCTCTTCTAAGGTCCCCCCGGGCAGGCCCAGGATTCGGGCCGGGGCACTGCTCAGCTTTTCCACCAGCA
>PUKV01000230.1 GCA_003550645.1 Syntrophomonadaceae bacterium
CACGGCTCACCGCACCAGAGGAAGATGATCGCCGAAATAAACTTCGGATACGAACCGGACTTGATCGTCATGGATGCTCTAGAAGCCTTTGTCGAGGAAGGCCCGATGACCGGTAAAAAGCAGAAAGCTGATTTGTTCTTAGCCGGGACCGACCGTATCGCCATCGATGCCATGGGGCTGGCAGTGTTAAAAAACCTCGGCTCCACCCCGCAGGTTATGAATACGCCAATTTTTGAACAGGAGCAAATTGTGAGGGCTGTAGAACTGGGGTTAGGTGTCGATTCACCATCAAAGATAGAACTGGTAACAGGGGACCCTGAAAGCGAAGCATATGCCAAAACGATTCGCAGCATCCTTGATTCCGGTTAGAAATAACCATTACAATTCAGCCCGGTCGGAATCTCCATCCCTGGCGGGCTTCCAATTCCTCCCTTTAGGGGTCAGACCCCCCTGTAAAATTTCCCAATAAAAAAAAGGCCCTGCGGGATGTTTGACCGGGAGTTTCCTCCAGGACTTCGTCCTTCCAGAAAATCCCTTTAGGGGTACGACCCCGATCAAGTATCATCCTCCACCAGTTTCACGAAATCACCGTGCACCCAGCCTTCTTTTTGCTCAGGAGTTACAACCTCCAGCCATTCGCCTTCTGTTCCGGTAACCTCCAAAACCGTGCCGGAGCTGAGAACTCCAATGATCAGGTAGGTTATTTCCGGGCCCTCTCTTAAGTTTAAATTATCAGGGCCGGTATCTACAACAACCCGGTCACCTGCCTCCGGACCCGCCGGTTCTTCATCCACCCTTTCAGGCCTTTCAAGTATAGAAGCAACCCGGTTTAAATCAGCGGGGTAAGCAAACGTTTCCAGGGCATCTGTCTCTTCATTTTCCAGTTCTATCCTTACTTCCCGGACATCATCGCCTGCAGCATCCAGGTAGTGGTAATAAACAGCAGTTACGAACAGCTCAGAAGCAGCTCTTAAGGCCTCAGTGGGCATTTCTTCCCCGTCTGAAATCAAAAGGAAAAACTCTGTAAAAGAATCATCATAGCTAATATCAACCAGGTAAGGATACTGCCTGTACTCATCCAGATCAGACAGCTTTTCCTCCAGGGTAGTTCTCGCCTCTTCATGCAGGCTTTCTTTTACTGCAGGGGACATGTTGTAAACCAGCATATCGTCTTCAATCGGCACAATTTCATCTACACCCTGATCTTCTATAGCCCGGGCTGCTACCTCATCAACATCCTGGCCGGCAAAAAGCGCCTCCGGCATAATTATTTGGATTTCCTCTTCTTCCGGAGATATGACCGCCATTAAATCCTGGAAAAACCAAAACTCACTGCGGCTGGCAAAATACCAGAGCGCGCCAATGGCCGCAACAATGATCAGTAATATCGTAAGGGGAATCCACCACCGCCTTTTTCCTTCCTCTTTTTCCCTGAAGCTGCGCCTTTCCTGGTATCGAGCCATATTTTCTTCGATCCTTTCGTCGTTTTCAAACTGGGGATCATTTGATCTATCCATTCTGCTTCACCCCCCTTATGGCCTATTATAAACAAAACGGGCAACTCTGACCACTCGCTTTTTTAGTACCGGCAGGATAAATATTAACAACTGAAGAAATAATATTTATGAACACCAATAAGGTTCAATCCCTGATCTGGGAAAAAGATATATCAATTATAACCAACCCGCTGATCTTCAAGCAGTTGGCCCTGGTTTCGATTGGGGCCGGGCTGTTTATGGCCGTGCTGCTTACAGTAATTCTTGCTGTTAGTGGAGACTACACTGGCATTCCTCCCATGCTTCTTGTTTCGTTGATAACCTCCTTTGGACTTTTTCTACTCCTGCTTCTGGTATCCCTGCTATATTTTCGTAACCGCATTCGTGTGAAGTTTACTGTAAACCACAAAGGAGCGCTCTGGGAAACTATCGATAAAAGAGCAGTAACCGGGATCCGTCTGTCAGTATTGTCAGGTATACTCGGAGGCAGCTTGCAGGCTGCCGGGGCCGGAATTCTGGCTGCCGCCCGAGAAAAAGAGTTTATTTCCTGGAACGAGGCAAACTCTATAGCATATGATAGCAGCAACCATATGATCATTATCAGGAACAACTGGCGTCCGATCATGATGTTGGTCTGCTTGCCGGAAAACTACAAGCAAGTAGCAGAACTTATCCGGTCTGTTCACCCCGATAATAGAGAGCACCAGGATATAGAACCCATAAAAAAAGGCAGGAGTAGTGAAACTGCACTTGATTAAATTTCCTTGATCATATGCCAAACCAAGCCGACCCTGTGCTTCCGGTCGACTTTTTATTTCTTCTTATGGTAAGATAATTTCAAGTTGTTAGGGTCAGCAAAAAATTTTCATGCAGGAGTTTAGGCCAATGCCAAAAGTAGCCCTGATCGGCGCAGGCAGCGTTGTCTTTGCCAACAACATCCTGGGGGATCTGCTTACCTACCCGGAGCTCAAGGACAACCTTTCCATTTCCCTGATGGATATTGACCCGGATCGCTTAAAAGTTTCAGAAGGATATGCCCGCAGGCGGCTGCAAAAGGAAGGTTCCGCATCGCCAGTAACAGCAACCCTTAATTTAAGCGAAGCCCTGCATGATGCCGATTACGTCATCAACATGATCCAGGTGGGGGGGGTTGAGGCCACCCTGAAAGACTTTCAAATCCCGGCTAAATACGGGCTGAAGCAGACTATTGCCGACACCCACGGGATCGGCGGGATCTTCCGGGCTCTGCGCACCATCCCGGAAGTTTTAAATATCTGCCGGGAAATGGAGAAACACTGTCCCCGGGCCCTTTTGATCAACTACTCCAACCCCATGGCCATGAACATCTGGGCTGCTTACCGCTCCAGCCCGGTCGCGGTAGTGGGCCTGTGCCACAGTATCCAGCTTACAGCGGCCATGCTGGCCAACTACATGGAGCTACCCTTCCCCGAGCTCCGCTACCGGGCGGCCGGGATCAACCACATCTGCTGGTTCCTGGAGCTGGCTTTTGGAGAAGAAGACGCTTACCCTCTCTTGTTCGAAAAAATGCAGGATCCCCAGGTCTATAATTCAGACCGGGTCCGCTTTGAAATTATGAACCAGTTCGGCTATTTTGTCTCCGAATCTAGCGAGCACATGGCCGAATACGTGCCCTACTTTCTGCCCCGGGAAGAACTGATCGAAAAACTAAAAATCCCGGTCAATGAATATATCAGGCGCTGCGAAGAACAGGAAGAAGAATTTGAGAAAAACCGGGAAATTGCCGCAGGCAGAAAAGAAGTCCCGAACCTCTTCCGCACCTTCGAATATGCCGCCCCGATCATCGAGGCTATGGAGACCAACCGGCCGGCCTGCATTTACGGCAATGTCGAAAACAAGGGGCTGATCACAAACCTGCCCCCGGGCTGCTGCGTAGAAGTGCCCTGCCTGGTGGATCAAAACGGTATACAACCGGTTCACGTGGGTCAGTTGCCCCCGCAGCTTGCCGCCCTCAACAGGAACCAGGTCAATATCCAGGAGCTTACCGTAAAAGCGGTCCTGGAAAAGAAACCGGAATACGCCTATCATGCCTGCCGCTTGGACCCGCTGGCCTCGGCAGTCCTGAGCTTAGACCAGATCAATGCCCTGGCCGGCGAGCTTTGGCAGGCCCATGGTGAAGACCTGGCCTATTTCAGACAATAAACAGGGAGGAAACGATGAAACCAGAAAAGCCCTGGTGGGAAAACCCGGAGGTAACCGGGATCAACAAGGAACCGCCCCGTTTCGAGGCTGCTTCCTACCCCGATCCGGAAACGGCCCTTGCCGGCAACGATAGCCCTTACCGCCTTGCTTTAAGCGGCAGGTGGAAATTCAGGTGGTCGCCCAACCCCGCCAGCCGCCCCGCCGCCTTTTTCCAGCCCGGTTATGATACTTCAAACTGGAATGAAATAACGGTGCCCTCCAACATGGAGATCGAAGGCTACGGAACCCCCATATACCGTAACTTCGGTTATACAGCCAGCATTAGCAAAAAAATGATCCCGTCTATAGATAAAAACGACAACCCGGTCGGTTCCTACCGGCGGGATTTTGAAGTGCCTCCAGGCTGGCAGGGGCGGGAAATATTCATCCGTTTCGGCGGCGTAAAATCGGCCTTTTACCTCTGGATAAACGGCAAGTTTGCCGGTTACAGCCAGGGCTCCATGAACCCGGCTGAATTCCGGATCACGGAGCATTTGAAAGAGGGCCCCAACACGGCGGCCGTGGAAGTCTACAAGTACTCAGACGGCAGTTACCTGGAAGACCAGGATATGTGGCGGCTTTCTGGCATTTTCCGCCCCGTCCACCTTGTAGCCGGGCCCGGCTTTTGCATCCGCGACTTTCATATCCTTTCTACCCTGGACGATGCATACCGGGACGCCTCATTACAGGTGCGGGTAAGCCTGCACAATTACCGGTCAGAAAAAGTGGAAGGCTTTAACCTCAAGGCCAGCCTTTTTAATGATCAGGGAGAAGTGGTAATGGAAGAGATCCTGCCCCGGGAGGGCTTGAGCATCCTCCCCGGGCAGGAGCAGTTCCTGGGCCTGGAAAAAGAAATCAAGAACCCGCTCAAGTGGACTGCGGAAACGCCCCACCTCTACCGGATCCTGATCGCCCTGACTGATGTTAAAGGGCAGGTTATCGATGTTAGGGCGGCCAACTTTGGCTTCCGCCAGGTTGAGATCAAAAACAGCCGCCTCTACATCAACGGCAGGCCTGTCCTGATCAAGGGCGTCAACCGCCACGAATTCCATCCCCGGTACGGGCACGCCGTTCCTGAGGAGATCACTGTTGAAGACATTAAACTGATTAAAAGAAACAATATCAATGCCATCCGCACCAGCCATTACCCCAACAGCGCCTGGTTTTACGATATTTGCGACCGCTACGGGATTTACGTCATGGACGAAACGGACCTGGAAACGCACGGCCTGCGTCGCAAGATTCCCGCCGGCCGCCCGGAGTGGAAAGGAGCCTGTATCGAACGCCTGCAGGCCATGATAGCCGGGCACCGGAACCATGCCTGCGTTATCGCCTGGTCGCTTGGCAACGAAGCAGGCTACGGGGCTGTTTTTAAGGACATGAAAAAAGCAGCCCTGGAGTTAGATCACACCCGCCCGGTCCACTACGAGGGCGACCATGTCCTCGACACTTCCGACTTTTTTAGCCTGATGTATGCCCCGCCCAACCAGGTGGAAAAGGTAGGCCGGGGTGAAACAGTAAGGGCCGGAATAATCGAGCAGAACCAGCCCCTGGGCCGCCCGGTCCGGGAACACCAGTACCGGGACAAACCTTTCCTGCTGTGTGAATACGCCCATGCCATGGGCAACAGCCTGGGGAATTTCTTCAAGTACATGGAGCTGTTTGAAGAATATCCCCGCTGTACCGGCGGGTTCATCTGGGATTTTTCCGACCAGAGCATCCTGCGTAAAACTGAAGATGGCAGGGACTTCTGGACATACGGGGGTGATTTCGGGGATGCACCAAACGACGGTTTTTTCTGTGGAAACGGGATTCTTTTTGCCGACCGCACCCCCAACCCCGCCCTTTTTGAGGTCAAGAAAGTGTACCAGGAAATCAAAATCCATCCCCTCGAACCTGAAAAAGGCCTTTTTGAGGTGGAAAATAAGTACCGCTTCCTGGACCTTGATTTTACAACCATCA
>PUKV01000219.1 GCA_003550645.1 Syntrophomonadaceae bacterium
AAACCGCGCGGATCTTTACCATCATCGTGTTTTACAGCAAATTCTATGGCCGCCACCCGGCGGAAATAATCTTCATCGAGCTGTCTCAGCCGCCCGGCTTCCAGGTGCGGTTCTTTAGAGGTCACCCTTGTAAAAGCGCCCAGCAGTGATCCCAGGATATCGGCGGTGGGAACGGAATACCTGGCGGCGTGTTCGGCCATAATCTGGCGCAGTTCAGGTATAACCAGCGTATAGGCAATGATTGCATTACAGCAGGATGCTTCTTCAAAAACCGCTTGAATCTGGTCTTCGCTTTCTACAAATGGGACCCGGCGCATTTCTGTCTGATCTGAGTCGAACTGACTGGACACTGCCTTTACCACAAATTCAGCAGTTTCGCCAATGGAGTCGGATACAATATAAACAATCGGATTATCTGCAAGTTCTCCCATAAAAAACCCTCTTTCGTAATCTTTAGCCTGATTTTAGCGTATAACTATGCGGGAGCCGCGGCACTCAACAGGTAAAAACCACTTCTAACCCCGGTTTTGGGCGATAAAGATAATTATTAACCTGATGATTAAATACGGCTCCCGGATACCAGGCATTTTTAATCATTTTATTTATTATACGCTAAAGATCAGCTCGTTCCTGCTTAGATTATGGTTTTTTAAGGAGCTTGCATTTTGGAAAAATCAGCCAGGCGATTAAACAATCCTGTTATCCCGGCCAGGAGACTTAAACGGCTGGAACGGACTTTTTCATCATCAACCATGACCATAACATCATCAAAAAAGCTGTCAATCGGCTTTTTCAAAGCTCTCAAGGCAATTAATTTATCTACTGGATTATCGGCTTTATCATATTCGCTTTCCGCTTCCCGCCATTTTTCAAGCAGCACCTTTTCTGCCGGTTCAATTAGATACGATTGATCCGGTGCTGTGCCGGGAGCATTCTTGGCCAGGTTAGCCGCCCGGTTGTAGGCAGCTATAACATCGTTCAAGAGGGGGCTTCGCTGCTGTTCATCCAGAACCCTGGCCCGATCGTATAACTCGAACAAAGTGTTAAAAGGTACCGCCAGGACGGATTCGATTACATCATGGGCTATACCTCTTTCCTGGAAAGCAAACCGGATCCTCTGGCGCAAAAATTCTTGCAGGCTGTTTGCTACTTTCCGGCGCTGCTCAGCCTCGATACCAAGCTCAGCATCCAAAACATCCAGGGTATGGCTGATATACTGGTCAAGTGAGATACCTATTCTCTCGTTCAACAGGATATTAACCGCCCCCTGGGCCTGCCTGCGCAACCCGTAAGGGTCCTGAGAGCCGGTAGGCTGTATGCCAATTACAAAGCATCCCGCCAGTGTATCTAGCCGGTCGGCCAGCGAAACCAGCGCCGCTTCCTTAATGGATGGAAGCCTGTCTCCTGGATAACGCGGCAAATAATGCTCAAAAATTCCAACAGCTACTTCTTCCGGTTCGCCGCTGAGCCTGGCATATTCGCGACCCATAACACCCTGGAGTTCGGTAAATTCTTTGACCATGCTTGTTACCAGGTCGGCTTTGCACAGGTGAGCTATACGCCGGGCTTTTTCAATGCTATCCGCTTCTAAATCCAGGACTTGTCCCAGCTTTCCGCTTAACTCAACCAGGCGGGATCTCTTTTGGTCCAGGGTCCCCAGGGATTCAAGAAAAACCACACTTTGCAGTTTTTCAACATAGCTCTCAAGGGGCTCTTTGCGATCTTCATTGAAAAAGAAACGCCCATCAGCAAGCCGGGCCTGCAGGACCTTGCTGTAACCTTTACGAATATTGGGATGGAATTTGTTATTACTGATCCCAACAAAGCACGGCAGCAGCCGCCCGCTTTCTTTTTCTACTATCGGAAAGTAGCGCTGGTGGTACTGCATGGTCGTTATAGGCACCTCCTGGGGAAGATCCAGGTAGGCTTCACCGAACGTACCGTCAACGGCAACAGGATACTCAACAAGGTAAGTAACTTCTTCCAGGAGATCATCATCTATCAGAGCTACCCCACCGTTTTCCTCAGCTTTTTGCTTTAGTTGTTCCAGGATCAAATCGCGGCGGCTATTGTGATCAAGGATAACATAATTCTCTTCCAGGCAGCTGAAAAAAGCGTCCACCTGATTAATTTCAAAAGGACCTGGGGCCAGGAAACGGTGCCCGTATGTCTTATTACCAGCTTCTAAACCGGCAAACTTAAAGCGGACCGTTTTACTGCCATACAGGGCCAGGATCCAGCGGATCGGGCGGGCAAAGCGGACATCTTTGCTCTGCCAGTACATAGGCCTCGGGAATGACAGTTTGCGGATCAGCTGGGGCATTAAATCAGGAAGCAGTTCTTCGGTCGGCCGGCCGGGAATTTCCTTGCGGGCCACCAGGTAGCTGGCATTTTTAATCATTTCTTCTTCCACCTGGTCCATAGTAATTCCCTGGCTTTTCACAAACCCATGCAGGGCTTTGGTGGGCTCACCCTGCTCATCGTATGCTTTATCCTTCGGTGGACCTTTTACCTTTTCAACCAGGTCGGCCTGCTCTGATTCCAGTGCTTTGATTAAAACAACGAGGCGGCGGGGTGTAGCATAAGTATCTATACTGCCGTATCCAAGCCTGTTCTCTTCCAGTAGCAAAGCTGCACCCTGCTCCAGCTGCTCCATCGCTCCCGGCAGAAACCGGGACGGGATCTCTTCACACCCTATTTCCATCAAAAAGTCTTGTTTTACTGTCATTTAACTGCACCTCCAGCCATTAGCGGGTAACCTGCAGCTTCGCGCTGTTCCAGGTAGCACTCGGCGCAAAGCCTGGCCAGGGTCCGAACCCGGCCGATGTAGGCCGCTCTTTCTGTAACGCTGATCGCACCCCGGGCATCAAGGTTGTTAAAAGTATGCGAGCATTTTAAAATATAATCGTAGGCTGGATAAACCAGGTTTAATTCCAAAAGACGCTTGGCCTCGGTTTCATACAGGCTGAATAACTTAAATAACAGCTCCCGGTCGGCATAATCGAAGCTGTAGCTGGATTGCTCCCATTCCACCCTTTTATAAACTTCACCATAAGTTATGTCCCCGGTCCAAATCAAGTCAAAGACATTGTCCCGGTCCTGCAGGTACATGGCTATCCTTTCCAGCCCGTAGGTAAGCTCCACCGGGACTGACTCCACATCGTAACCGCCTACTTGCTGAAAATATGTAAACTGGGTAATTTCCATACCGTCAAGCCATACCTCCCAGCCCAGGCCCCAGGCACCGAGGGTAGGTGCTTCCCAGTTATCTTCAACAAACCGGATATCATGCTCCAGTGGATCAAGGCCAAGAAAAGCCAGGCTATCCAGGTATTGCTGTTGGATATCCGGTGGGCTGGGCTTAATGATTACCTGGTACTGCAGGTGTTGATAAAGGCGGTTCGGGTTTTCACCGTACCTGCCGTCCGCTGGCCTCCTGGAAGGTTCCACGTAGGCTACCGACCATGGTTCGGGACCCAGGGATTTTAAAAAAGTTGCAGGATTCATGGTCCCGGCTCCTTTCTCCACATCGTAGGGCTGCCAGATCAAGCAGCCGCGTGAAGCCCAGTAATCTTGAAACTTGATCATAAGTGTCTGTAAATCCAAGAAAACTCCTCCTTTGCTTGTAACATATAAAAACCCCCCGCCCTCTGGCTTTGACAGCCATAGGGACGGGAGGTATTCCCGCGGTTCCACCCTACTTGGCCTCACCTTTATAAAGGCTTGGCCCGCTCAATTTAAAACAGGCTCAGGAACGCCATTCACCGAAATTCCTGCCGGGCTCACACCACTCCCGGCTCGCTGCCTGGTTAGGATTGGTTTCGGTTACTTCTTTCCATCATTGCCACATACCTATTTAATTATAAAGATACTAACAACTGCAGACCTTATTGTCAAGTATAACAAGAGCAGGCTAGAACAATGCAACCAGGTTTTCAACAGCCTGTTCTATGCGTTCCTGGCGTTTTCCCGCTGTCCAAAATATTATCTCTGCACCTTTGACCACGGCACCTTTAGCTACGCAGGCATCCTTCATTATCCCAACGGCCTGGGTTCCCCCGGTCCATTTTACAGGCAATTGCTTGGTGATAAAAAAAGCCACTTCTATGCCTTGCATTGCGGGAAGCTGGTCCAGGTAGGCCCGCATAACCGGGTTAAGGTTGAAGGCCTGGACAGGTGAACCGAGTATCACAGCATCATATTCTCCCGGTTCAGGTATATCTGAGAGTTCAAACTGGCCGGGCTGGGCTGGAACTTTCCCGTTGATTGTTATCTCTTCTATGCGGGACTGGTGGCCGCTTTGATTTAGCCTGGTCTGCAGCTTGCCGGCTACTTTCCTGGTGTTGCCGGATTGTGAATAAATAATAATCCCAATATTCATTGTCAAACCTCCCATTATCATGACAAATTGTAAAATAATGATCACTGCTCAGCCGCTACCAGGCCGGTGCTTCAATTGCCAGAGATCAGCTAATCGCAAGCAAAGCCCGGCTAAAAGTTGAAGCTGAGCAGAAGCTTCAGGGGCAATTCCAGCTCTGGTGTTTTCATAAATCCTTTAGCAACCGCTTTGACTTTAACTCACCCAGGTCAAGGTGGTAAGCAAAAAAACTGTTGTTCATCCTGGCCAGTTCTTCTTTCTGCCTGAAACTCGGCCTGATCATTTTCACCTGCTGGAAGGAGCTTTCCAACAACCTCCTGGCCAGGACCACAGTCCCGGTCTCCAGCTTGATGGAATCAGCGGGCCGGCAATCATGACAAAACAAGCATCCTTCTCTCGGGCTAAAACCGCAAACATGTTCAGAGCCGCATCCTGCACAAAAATGCAAGCCCGGGCTGTAACCCAGGTAATGGGCCAGTTTTAACTCAAAAGCTCGCAAGGCTAAAACCCGGTCCCCGTTTTCTCCTAAATGCCACCAACCGGAAAGCAAAAGCCGGTATACTTCCGGGCAAGGTTCTTCGCCTGTTACCAGGCGGTCGGTTAATTCAGCCAGGTACAGACCATAGGGATATAACTCAGGGTCCTCCCTGAACCAAAGGAAGCGTTCTTTTGGGTTCTGCCCGGTAATGATCGGCCAGGTTTTACCCCGGTGAAATGTATACTCACCACAAGAAAAAATATCGACCCCGGCAGCCAGCTTGCTTTTCATTTTGCGGGCACCCCGGGCTACAGCTTCAAATTTACCGCCTCCAAGTGTAAGCAGGGTTACCAGGCGATCAGCTTCACCGAGAACCCGGGTTCGAAGAATAAGGCCTTCATCTTTAAAAATACGGCTGGACAATTCTGTACTCTCCATTTTTTAAATTAATCACTGTAACCGAGACGGCGCAATTCCTCTTCACGGTTACGCCATTCTCGCTTTACCTTAACCCTCAGATCAAGAAATATATGCTGTCCAAACAGGGCTTCCAATTCCTGCCGGGCCCTAATTCCCACCTCTTTTAGCATGGTTCCTCCTTTACCGACAATGATTCCCACCTGCGACTTTCTTTCCACATAAATTTCAGCCCGGATATCAAGAAGATCCCCGTTATCCCTTGGCCGCATCTCCTCGATAACTACGGCTACAGAAAAAGGTACTTCGTCCCTGGTCAGGGCAATAAGCTTTTCCCTGATTATTTCTGCGGCAACAAAACGTTCCGGTTGATCCGTGATCATATCGGG
>PUKV01000010.1 GCA_003550645.1 Syntrophomonadaceae bacterium
CCGCTGCTGCCGGCTAAATGATCCAGGGTAGCCCCTACGCCTCCTTCCAGCCGGTTTTCCAGTGGTACCAGCCCTTCCCTGGCTTCCCCTTTTTCCACGGCTTCGATCACTGCACCTATAGTCGGGTATTCACAAAGGCTGCCGCCTGTTTTAGCTTTATACAGCAGGGCTGCTTCATCAGAAAATGTGCCCTGCGGTCCAAGGTAACCAACCCGGCGTGAGGACATAACCTAAACTCCCCCGGTCATAGACAGGTCTTCACCGGTACATACCCTGCGCCCCACAGCTTCTGCAACCGGCTGCAGTGAAAAAAGCAGGCGGGAGAATTTTTCCGGGGCAAGCGACTGGGGCCCGTCACAAAGAGCCTCTGAAGGCTGGTGATGGACCTCGATTAACAGCCCGTCCGCACCGGCGGCTATGGCCGCCCGGGATAGGGGCGAAGCCAGCCTCCAGGTGCCGCTGGAGTGGCAGGGATCGGCAATTACCGGAAGGTGAGTCATACTTTTAGCCTGGGGAATGGCGCTTATATCCAGGGTGCTCCTGGTGGATGTTTCAAAGGTGCGGATTCCCCTTTCACAGAGGATAACCTGGAAATTATCCTCGGCAAGGATATATTCAGCTGCCATCAACCACTCTTCCAGGGTGGCTGCCAGGCCTCTTTTGAGCATTACCGGCATACCGGTCCGGCCCACTTCGCGCAGCAGAGAGAAGTTCTGCATGTTCCTGGCCCCGATCTGGATCACATCGGTGTAATCGGCAACCAGTTCGACTTCCTGGGGATTTAATACTTCGGTAACTATTTTCAAGCCCGTTTCTTCCCGGGCCCGGTTGAGCATTTTCAAGCCGTCAAGCTCCAACCCCTGGAAGCTGTACGGAGAAGAGCGGGGCTTGTATGCACCACCGCGGAGAACCTGGGCTCCCGCCGCTTTTACCAGCCCGGCGATGGTCATGAGCTGTTCTTCGCTTTCCACGGCACAGGGCCCGGCCATAACCACAATCTCATCGCCCCCGATCCTGATATCACCTATTTTTACTATGCTGCCGTTTTCTTTGACTTCCCTGCTGACCAGCTTGTAGGGAGCGCTGATCGGCACCACTTTTTCTACCCCGGGCAGCACTTCCAGGCCGGTAGGGAAAACTATTTTACTTTCTCCCACCGCACCGATAACAACTCTTCCGGTCCCCTGGATCCGGTGCGGGGCAAAGCCCATTCCTGCCAGTTTTGTTTCTACTCCTTCTACCTGTTCTTTTTCCGCTGCTGTCTGCATAACAACAATCATTGCTGTAACCCCTTTCACTGATTAATTAAAGTGTATATAAAATAAAAAACCGCCCCCTGAGGGACGGATTCTAAATCCGCGGTACCACCCAATTTGATTACTATCCACTCATTCAGTACGGGCCGCTTTTAAGCTGCCGATACCTGCTTCCATTAACGGGGAAGAACCGTTTACGCCTACTTTGCCCGGGCGGCTTTCAGCGAACAGCTTCAAAGGGAACTTCGGTTGAGTGCTCTGCCGGCCGGGCTTGCAGCCCCTGACCCGGCCTCTCTGAAAGGCTGCTCTCTCAACCTACTTTCCTTCTGCATCGCCTTTAAGTAAATTATAATAATCAAGAGTTTAGCATATTAACCGGAAGAAGACAAGCCCCGGTTATAATTATTCATCGCCGCTTCAAGCCCTTCACTGACAAACACCAAAACCGCTTCCACCGCTTTATCCAGGGCCGGTTCCAGCACCTCCCTCTCTTCACCGGCAAGCGGCTCTAAAACATAATCTGAAGCTTCCACCTCCGGGGGTGGTTTGCCGATACCGATCCGCAGGCGGGGAAATTCTTCGCTGCCCAGGGCATCAATAATCGATTGAATCCCCCGGTGGCCGGCTCCGCCCCCTTTTTTGCGAAGCCGGATAGTTCCCGGTAAAAGATCGAGGTCATCATAAATGACCAGGATCCGGTCCAGTTCCAGCTGATAGCTGCGCACAATCTCCTTAACTGCCAGCCCACTGCGGTTCATGTAGGTAAGCGGCTGGGCCAGGAGAAATTTGCTGCCGCTATATTCCGCCTCTGCCAGCAAGGACCGGTGCCTGGAAACAGGGGAGCCTGCTTGCAGACGGCGGGCCAGCGCTTCTACAACCTGAAATCCCAGGTTATGCCTGGTCCCTGAGTACTGCTTTTTGGGATTTCCAAGGCCTACAACCAGGTACATCCAACCACTCCCGTCCCGGGCGGTTCCATGATCAGGATAGGGGCGCCCATCAGGCCGCCTCGCGGCCCAAGATCAATGCCCCTCAAACAAGGGGCATTTAATAACAAGATCTCCATGCTGCCGGCAATAATACTGCTTAGCTTTCTTCTTCAGTATCTTCAGCTGGAGTTCCTTCCTCTTCGGCAGCTTCCTCGGCGGCCTCTTCGCCTTCTTCAAGTTCTTCTTCCCCGGCAGCCGGTTCTAATTCTTCTTCGGCCATCGGAGCCTGAACCTGGGCCAGAACGGTATCCGGAGGGGTAATCAATTCAATATCGCCTTCCATCACCAGGCTCTCGGCGGTAATGCTGTCGCCTATTTCCAGCGCCGAGATATCAATATCAAATTGTTCGGGAATATCACCGGGCAAGCATTTAACTTCAACTTCCCGTGATACCAGGGATAAACCCCCGCCTTCCTCAACACCGGTCGGTTCTCCCACGAAATTGAGGTAAACCGGAACTTCAATCTTGTCGGTCATAGAAATGCGGATAAAGTCGACATGCAGAATACGGTCCTGGTATAGTATATCCCTCTGGATATCCCTGAACATAACTGTTTCTTGCCGGGTCTTTTTACCTTTTGACTTGACCTTGAGATCCAGCAGGACATTGCCGCCCCCCGTGGTTAAAACTTGCCTTAAGGTGCGTCCGTCAACAACCACGGGAAAATTGTCGTCTCCCCTGCCGTAAAGAACTGCCGGAACTTTGTCTTCACGACGCAGTTGATTAAGCTGCCCCCTGGTTAAAGGCGGACGGGTTTGTACTTCCATTTCCATTCTTTCCATTCTTTCCAGCCTCCTTCTGCAATAGTATACTGCAGGAAGCGTTGAAGATCAACTCAATCAAACAGTTCGCTGACCGATTTTTTCTTCTGAATCCTGATTATGGCCTCGCCAATCAGGGGAGCCACAGACAGCGAGGTAAAACAATTGTTGAGGCCCCGCAACATACCCCGATCGATCGGTATAGAATTGGTATAAACCACTTCTTCAATACTGGAATCACTGAGGCGCTTGAGGGCCGGACCGGAAAAGACCGGGTGGGTACAGCAGGCATAGACTTTGTTGGCTCCTGCCTCAATCAAGGCCTCCGCTCCCAGGGTAATCGTTCCTGCAGTATCGATCATGTCGTCGATAAAGATGGCTGTCTTCCCCTTTACATCGCCGATTATATTCATAATTTCAGCTTTGTTTGGAGCCGGCCGCTTTTTATCTATGATGGCAATCGGCATTACCAGGCGGTTAGCTAAATCCCTGGCCCTGGTTACACCGCCGAGATCTGGAGAAACAACCACCCCGTTGTCTATGTCTTTATCCATAAAGTATTTGGCCAGAATGGGCAGAGCGGTCAGATGATCGAGGGGAATGTTGAAAAAACCCTGAATCTGCCCGGCGTGCAGGTCCATGGCTACCACGCGGTTGGCTCCTGCCGCCGTAATCAAATCGGCCACCAGCTTGGCGGTAATGGGATCGCGGGCCCTGGTTTTACGGTCCTGCCGGGCATAGGCATAATAAGGAATAACGGCATTGACTGAATTAACCGAGGCCCTCTTGAGAGCATCAATAATTATCAGAAGCTCTAATATAGTGTCATTAATCGGCCCGCACAGGGGCTGGATCAAAAAAGCGTTGGCCCCGCGGACACTTTCCCGGATGCTGATCGAGATCTCCCCATCACTGAAGCGGTTAACTTCACAGTCACTAAGGGGAGCCCCTACATATTCAGCTATTTCTTCGGCTAACTCCCGGTTTGCACTGCCGCAAAATATCTTAAGTTCTTCTCCATTGATCATCTTCCCATTGATCACCTTAAACCCTCCTGTAATTTTATTGCGGAATGCCGTACAGTATCACAGGTTATATCTTTCTCTTTCTTCTCCCACTTCTCCTGCCAGGAGGGCAAGGTTTCAAATCAACTCAACCAATTGGAATTTGCTACCATATAACCCGCCTGGTTGCCAGGGCAATGCGGGCTTATAGTGGGCAGGTACATAACTTTTTGCCGGTCAGCGGATAACATGCGCAAAAGGGCCGACTTCGGAGCCGCTTTCCACGGCAGCAGACGAAATAACTGATTGGCGGACCACTACCCGGTTCCCAATCCTCGCATTAAAAAGATGGGCCCCCGGACCAATCTCACAATCCTCCCCGATAATAGTCCCTCTTTCAATAACACAACCGGCCCGGATCACCGTATCCACACCTATTTGAACGTCATGATCAATAAACACAGACCCCGGGTCTTCTATGGTAACCCCGCTCAGCATCAATTCCTGCTTAATATTATGCTGCATGATGCCCACCGCTTCGGCCAGCTGGGCCCGGTTATTGATGCCCAGTCCTACCCGGTAATCATCAAGAAGGTAAGCGCCGGCAGCATAACCATCCTGCCGCATCATAGCCACAACGTCCGGGAGGTAATATTCATTTTGCAAGTTATCGGTCCCCAGGCGGGGCAGGTAATAACGAAGCAATTCAAGATCAAAGCAGTAGGTACCGGTATTAACCTCGGTTATTTTTTTCTCTGCTTTAGAAGCATCTTTGTCTTCAACAATTTTTTCTACCTGTCCGTTTTGATCTCGAATGATGCGGCCATAACCGGCAGGGTTTGGAACTTCGGCCGTAGCTACCACTGCCGCATAGTTGTTATGACAATCTATTAGTTTCTGCAGGTAAAAAGCTTCTAAAAGCGGGGTGTCCCCGCATAATACCAGGAGCGTTCCTTCCCCGGGCAGCCTTTTGAGTGCTTCCATAACGGCGTGACCGGTTCCCAGCTGCCGTTTTTGGTAAACATAAGGCCACCGTTCCCCAAGCGCTTCCTGAACCTGGGAAGCGCCGTGACCGACAACAATTAGGACTTGTTTTGTCAGTTCAGCGGCGCTTTCCAGGATATATTCCAGCATTCTTTTACCACACAGGGGGTGAAGAACCTTGGGCAGCCGGGAATGCATCCGCTTCCCTTCACCCGCAGCCAGCACTACAGCCCATATTTCTTTCACAATCAGCCCCTCCTCGTATAATGGTCCTGCTGTTCATTATACTGCAGTTGGCGAAAAGGGACAAAATATAAATATGGAATAATTCCTTACACTTTTACTGCATTTTTCTCCAGTTCTGCAGCATAAGCTTCCATTACTGCATCCTGGATCTCACCCCTGGTGTTCGCGTTGATCGGATGAGCGATGTCCCTGAATTCACCATTGGGGTTGCGTTTGCTGGGCATGGCGACAAACAAACCGTTACTGCCTTCAATTATCCGGACATCATGCACTGCAAAACAATCGTTCAGGGTAATTGATACTATCGCCTTCATCTTGCCTTCCCGGGTTACACGCCTCACCCTCACATCTGTAACAACCATTAATACCCTCCTCTAACTAATTATTAAGCCCTGCACCGTCTCATAG
>PUKV01000218.1 GCA_003550645.1 Syntrophomonadaceae bacterium
ACCGCGAGGCGGGCTGATGCTTACGCACCCACGCGACGACGTCCTCGACGCCCGACGGCTGGGGTTCGGGCCCGGAGTCCACGCCTTCACTGTCGGCTTCGAGCCGATCGAGCCGTTGTTCGAGCTCGTCAACGCGATCGCGTAGTCGGTCGATCTCACCGGGTCGGTGTTCACCGGTGGTCACCGGTTCGGTGTGATCTTCATCGGTTTGCACCGAACCGGTGCGCACCGCATCGATGCACTGGCGCACGACGTCGGCCTTCGATCGGTCTCGCCGGTCGCCTTCGGCCTCGAGCCAGTCGTTTTGTTCGTCTGAGAGCGAGCAGCTAAACCGTGGCATACGCACCGGTGCGAACCGGTGTGGTGTAAAGGTTCGTCAGACGGGCAGTCAACACACTTGATTATCATAGTAATCACGTGTGTTGCCCAGCGATGCCTCTGCGCACTCCGTTGGCGGTGTTTTTAGACGAGACAGACCGCGAAAAGAGAAAAGAGGAACGTCACACGCGCTCACTGTTGCGCGACGTCCGATCGCGGATGTTTTGCACAGCCTCGGAAGCTGACTGTCGATCGGCCAGTCGGATCGTCGTCTCCGCAGCGGAGCTCTGGATCTCGCGCGTCTGGTATGGCCCGGATCCGGGCAACTCGTCGGGATCGATCGCCTCGATCACGGACCAGCCGACGCTCTCAGACGGGACGGTGATCTCGACCTCGGTGAGCGCCGAGCCAGTCTCCTCGACGAGGTAGAGCGCGACCTGATCGCACATCTGTTTACTCGCGAGCCCGGGGATGTCCTCGATGATCGTCCGGGCGTCCTCCTCTTCGGTGACGCCGCCCTGGACGAACTCGCCGCGCGGCTTGACATCGGCGTCGATCGAGACCGTCTGGCCATCCTCGAGGTCGCCGTCGGCGAGCGCCTTGAGCTGTGGGATTCCGTCGGCGGTCGTGTACCGGATCTCGTAATCGGTGCCTCTGGAAAACTCATCGTCCCCGACGTAAACGGTCTCTTTGCCCTCGACGATCCGGGAGTCGACAAACGGCAGGTCGACGAACTCGTCGATCGCGACGTCGACGGTCTGGCGCGTGATGCGTTGTGCGCCGCCGTAGATGATCGCCCGCTCGACGACGTCTTCGGTCTGGCGATCGATCCCATAGTCGGCGAGATCGGGGTCGACGTCGCTGTCGCGCTGGTCGATCTGTGTCCATTCGATCGTCGTCCCACCGCCGTCTGATCGAACCTCGAAAACGAAGTTGCCGATGTCCGCGATCTCTCGGAGGACGTCAATCAACCGGCCGTCGAACGACCGATCGGTTAGTACGGGCGTGTCGTCGAGCACCGCCGACACCTCGACTGAGTCGAGCGCCTGCGGCTCGTAGCCGAGTCGTGGCGTCTCATCCCGTGGCTCGAGACCGTCTTTGCGTCCGAGACCAACCCGTGTCTGTGCCGTTGCGACAAGTTCGCTGTATTCGATCGAGTGGCTGAGCGTATCGCTGACTGTGTCGTACGCGCCCGTCCCGTCTTGGCGAATGCCGAGCTCGGGCACACCCGCGCCATCGTCCGTTTGGACGTCGATCGAAACAGCGGAGATCGCCAACGGCGTGTTGATCTCCGTGTTCTGGAGTCGGACGAGATCGGGGTACTCCTCGGGACCGTCGAGATACCCGTTCGGTTCATGGACTTCGTTGTCGAGGGTGTGGTCGAACCTCCCATCAAAGGCTGCGACGAAGTCGATCGCGTTGTCGTCGGGATCCAGACCATCGACGAACTGGGCATCCAATTTGATTGTGTGAGTCCCCGGCTCGATTGCCGCCAGCCCATCCCCGGAGATCGTTGACCACTCCAGATCGGTCCCGCCCGACGGCAGCGTGGTATCAACGAGAAACTCGCCGTCGACTAACACGTCGTACAGAACCGGGTCCGAGTCGTCGAATTGACGGCGCCCACGCACGACGATAACCAGTTCGTCTGCTGGGATTGTGTATTCGTTGCTGATCGTCCACTCGAAGTCGTCGATTTCGGATCCAGACAGCCCAGCTGTGCCACCCTCAAACCCATCATCCGATATCGTTGCGTTTTGAGTGGCGGCCGCTCTGCCATCTGCGACCCAGCACGTCTTGAGAGGCTTTATCGTGTTGTTGTCGATCTTCAGCGGGACCGTCTCACCGATCGTGACGAAGTCCTGTTCGATCTCGAACGAAGTGTCTGCTGCGAGGAGCGTTCGCTCTTCCCCCTCAGACGCCGGTTGATCCACGTTGGCCACATAATCGCTATAATCCGTTATCAACCGTTCAGCAACCTCATGGACTGGTTCGATGTCGACGTCCTCGATGACGCGCCGGTCGAGTTGCGTCCCGCCACGCCCCTCGAGGACAGTCCGGCCAGGTTCGAGTTGACGGTGTTCGAGTGTTTCGATCGGCTCTCGATCGCCGTCGAGCCACACGGCCAATTGGGCGTCGTCAAACGCTTCGGCATGCCATTTTTCGGCCTGTGTTGTCGGCAGATCGACGCGCGGAAAGCCGTTAACCGTTGGTCGACGAGAGGGGTCGTCGAGGATCTGTGGGGTTATCGTCTGGCCGTTTGGATGATCGATCTCGGCGTACCAGCCACGCGGTGGGACGGCTTGCTGCTCAAAGCCTGCGCTGTCTGTGGTGACCGTCGCCGATGCGTCGGCGTGGACGTACTGCGTCGTAGCCCGGACGGTCCACTCGTACTCGCGCCCGGGCGCGAGGGTGCCGGTCGTATAGTCTGTGGTCGTGTCGGAGAGTGTCGCGACCAGCTCGCCAGCATCGTCGTACTCGTAGTCAGTCCGGGCACGAAGGATCTGGTGCGAGCCATCAAAGTCGGAGTTGTCGGTCCACGACACCGTGAGCCCGGTCTGTGTGACATCAGTGAACTCGAGAGCGTCGGCGGCGACCAGTTTGGTGATCTCGTCGGCCGTGTGATAGGCGCCCGTGACGTCGTCGGTCTCCGATCGCACGCGGACGTCGTACTGCTCACCGTCCAGAACCGGCGATATGATGTGCCCTAACGGATCGGCATCGAACGGGATTGTGGTCTCGTTGTCGAACGTGCTATCGATCGATCGGCGCCACTGAATGCGATACTCGCCGTTATCGATTGTCGGCGTGATGCTCTCGACGGCGAGCTCGTCTTGGACGGAGGCGTCGAGGACGAAGCCATCGACATCCGGCAAATCGGTCGTTGTCGGGTCCGATGGATCGCTCGTAACCTCCACGTCGGTCGTGGACACGACTACGCGACCGACATGCACTCGGCCGTCAAGCGCGTCAGACCACGTCACAGACTCTGTTCCGGCGGCGAGGTCTTCTGCAATCTCCCACGTCAACCCATCGTCGAGCGAGACCTCCAGGCGGACGCCCTCTTCGTCAGTGCTGGCGAGTGTCCACGAGGCATCGATCTCATCGTTCGAGGTAGCGTCAAACACCTCGATCTCCGGCGCCGGCAACTCGGTCGTCGTGGATACCTCGTTGCTCAAAAACGGCTCGAAGTCCGTATCGACTGCTGGTACGACCACGTAGTAGTACGTCGTCCCCTCGGACACTCCCGTGTCGATGTAACTCTCACCGTCGACTGTCTCGACACGCTCGGCATCGCCGTCGTAGGGGTCGACGTCACTGTCGGTTATGCGGTAGACGTCATAGTCTACGGCGCCGTCGTTCGTGTCAGTCCACTGGAGGGAGATTGTGTCAGTGCCGACGTCGACGATCTCGAGATCGGCGGCGGGCTCGCCGTCGAAGTACTCGATCTCGACCTCGGCCCCGCCCCACGCAGCGCCGTTTTGCGTCCAGTCGGCGTCATCGAGACCGTCGAGGTAGCCAGATCCTCCGCCACCACTCGCGGTATGGTCAAACTCTGGGTTGACGGTGCCGCCCTCGCCGCCGACGTATCCAGAGCCGCCGGTCCCGGCACTGCTCTCCGACTCACCGCCCTGTCCATAATCGCCCCACACATCTTCGTTACTGGCCGACCAGTCGTACTCCTCAGGGTCTTCTTGACCGCCACCACGCGGGTCTCCGCTCCTTGTGGCCTCACCATCCTCACCCTCGGGAAAGCCGGCATCGCCGCCGTTGGGTGACCCTCGATCGCTCGAGGCACCAGCACCACCGGCCCCGGCGACGGCGACGCGGTCGTGGACGCCGTCGCCACCCTGCCGGATGTCTGCGGAGCCGCCACCGTCATCGCCGCCGCCCGTGGGACGACCGAATCCAGTGCCGACGTAGAGCGTCTCCTCGGGCTCGACCGCGAGCGTGCCCGTGACCTCCATCCCGTCGCCGGGCGTATGGTCGCCGTCCTCGCCGTCCTCGCCTTGGAGTCGGACGCGAACCCGCGTGGCATGGGCCGGTGTCGTCCACTCGTGCAGGTCAGTCGCCGAATCCTCGAGGTCGGTGGCCTCGAAGACCTCGCTCTCAACAAGCATTCGGATCACCTCTGTGTCGTGTCATAAGTTGGGTAGTGGCCGCCCGAGGCCCAGCCCGCAAATCGGGCACTGGGCCTCGGTCATCGCGTCGCCAGCGGGTTATCAGCGCCGAACGTCCGATCGGCTCGTAAGCGTCTTCGCCGCCTGCGGATCAACCACCGACTCGCTCGCGATCGGCCCGACCCAGTCCTCGACGCTCTCGGGGATCGGTCCTGTTTCGTTTTCGGGGATGTCCCACAAGACCTCCGAGTGGCCGCGCTGGACGATCGCGTCCAACGCGAACAGGTCGCCGTCGATCGAAGCTTGGCCTTCTATTGTTTCTGTCATGTCAGGATAGTCGCGGTTTCTTTCACGGCACTATGCGGAGTCGAACGGCGTTATGTCCTTGTCAGCCGTTATCAGATTCATTCACTTCTCTGTGGTCGATAGCTCCAGCCAATAAATGCAATAACGCCTTTCTCTCCTTCGGGGAGTTGAGTTCGTGGATAATCTTCTCAAATTCTCCAAACTGATTTGTCTCTGGATGTGGAATCCCACTCCGCGTTCGAACGATACGGCCCTCGACACTCCCGATTTCTTCATCATCAAGTACAACTAACGTCGTCTCTGATTCGTCGTCGTACTCGAATATCATAGCTCACCCCCTCCGGGAATGACCATCTGTGTGCCTTGTATACTCTCTACCGACTCGTCGATGGTATCGGGGTCGTCCTGATAAAACAGCAGTTTATCGATTGTATGGTTACTGTTAATCCACGCCCGACCGTGCGTGTAGTTATCGTCACCGCCTCGTCGACTGGTATCACCGCGCCACATCACGACAGGGCGCGATCCATCAGACCATTTCATCTCAATTTTCAGGAATCCTCGATCTGGCACTGTTGCATTCTCCGTCGATATGCGAACGGAATCTGCTCCCGAACTACCGCCGCCCCTGTCAGAGCCAGATGTGGTCCATTCTCGACGGATGTAATGGTACACGTCGTCATCGATCTCTCCCTCATCCGCATCCAAAAATCGCATATGAATACCTTGGCTCCCCGTCGATCCCGCGTACTCTTGGATATAGATGGTTATCGTCTGGATGTCCCTCTCCAGCGTGGTCCCATTAAGCGGTCGTAAATCTAACTCTGCGGGTTGACCACTGATCGCAAACTCCTCGAACGAACGGGGAGCTTCCCGACTACGTATCGATTC
>PUKV01000241.1 GCA_003550645.1 Syntrophomonadaceae bacterium
CCTTTCGGATATACATTTGCCATCTCAGCCAGCTTTGAAAAGCTGTCCAACTATTATGGCCCGGTTTTCTTTTTTTGGTTGCTTTTGCCTTTAATTTCTTATATTATTAAGGTAATAGCAATCGAAAAAGTAACTATTCTGCCAATGTCGTCCGGTACTGCCAGGTGTGCTTAAAAAAAACTGGAGGGAGAAAAAAGAGCGCAGGTAAAAAATGCCGGTGGATTGATGCCTGGAGTTGGTTTGCAGGCTACAAGTCTGTAACCGGGTGAGAACCCTGGATGGGCTTTTAAAAAGGACAGCCCGGGCGAAAGGCTGAAGATAAGCTGGTGTAGTTTTAGCCTCAACTTTCAACAAGTGCAGTTTTCTTAAGCAGGCTATGCAATGACTCTGATATAATATAAATAAAACGCTGACTGGTATTAAGCTGGTAAAGGAAGGGTTGCATTTAATGCTTGTACTAACCCGCAAACCCCAGGAGAGTATTATGATTGGTGAGGATATAGAAATAATCGTCTCATCGATCGACAGGAATTCTGTGCGAATCGGTATAAGGGCTCCTAAGGATATTAAAATTCTTCGCAAGGAGACTATTGAAGAAGTACGTTCTGAAAACCTGCGTGCTATCGAAGCGGCGGCCAAGTATACGGGCGGTATTAATGAGTTTTTTCCCTCCGAATCTGATCGAGGGAAATCAAAATCTATGCAAGACGGTGAGAAGAAAAAGAGAAGTGGGCAGGGCCGGTAGAGGTACTTAAATGAGACAGGGCAGCCCCGATTAAAGGTGGTTTTCGAGCCATGAAAATTGATGGCATCGATCCTTTGTTGTTAAACAAGGTCAAAGAAAAACCTGATCTTAAAGCCGTTCAAAAAGCTGAAAGTAGTGCTACCTATACCCGGGTTAGCCGGGAGAAAGGTACTGATCGGAGCACTGATACCGGCGAGAAAGATTCGCGTTACGGGGAAAAAGTAGAAAAGGCTCTAAAAAGGCTTAATGATAATGCAGAGCAAAGCGGGTACAAACTGCGTTTCAGGTCCAAACAAGATTCAGGATTGTGGCATGTAGAAGTGATCGATTCTGAGAGCGGTAGGGTTGTTCATGAAATACCAACCGAAAGGGCTCTTGAGGTTGCCAACCGCCTTCAGGGTTTGTTCGGCCTCTTTATGGATGAAAAAAGGTAAATACCCCTGCTCTATTATTTGTCATCCCCTTTTATCGAGATTTTTCCTTTAACCATATTAATTTCAAACCGTGGCAGTTAAGCGAAAAGCAATTTTATTAACTGGCAAATAGTTTGTTAGCTGCAGTTTTCTTAAGCAGGCTAAACAGTTACTCTCTTCATCATTGATCCTGGTTGCTGTCCCAAAAAATATTTGTTCATGTCAAATATCGATGTGTGCAAAATAATTTAATTACCCTGGAAATATACTATTTAGATTTTCAATAATGTATAATCATTCTTGGGAGGAGTGGTTTAATGTTCAGAACTGAATCATGCCGAAGATTACTTATGACATCCTTTATTTTTTTATTTGTATTGATTCTAAGCATTATATTGCCTTTTGGCAATTTAAGTTATTTAAAAGTCGAGGCTTCAAGTGCAGGGGACTTTAATGACAATGAGAACATATTTTTTACCATTCTTTACACCAATGATGAGCATGGTGCCTTAATTCCCCATTCTTCTGCTGTTGACTTCCATCCCTACAGGAAAAATCCGGCTATAGGCGGGTATGCCCGCCTGGCAAGCGCGGTGGAAAAAGTTGAAAAGGAAAAAGCAGGTTTAAATGAACCGGTATTACTTTTTTCCGGAGGGGATTTTATTGGTGGAACCGCTTACAGCTGGCTAGTCCCCCTTGGTTATGCCCCTGAATTAAGCATTAAACAAAAGATCGGTTATGATGCTGTGGTGATCGGTAATCATGAATATGATTATGGCCCCGATGTTTTGGCCGGGTATTTAAAGGAAGCTGGTTACCCTGGTGCCCACGCCAGGACAGCTGTACTGGCCTCCAATACTGTTCCACCGCCGGATCATCCCCTGGCCAGGGATGATCTCTACCTTGAGAATTATATCCTTGAACTGGAAAACGGTCTAAAAGTGGGCCTGTTTGGGTTGATCGGTGAAGATGCCGTTGCCGTTACCACTGCTAATGAACCGGTGGAATTTGCCGAGCAGCATCAGGCAGCCCGCCGGATGGTTGAGCAGCTGGAACGGCAGGGTGCTGACCTGGTTATTGCCTTGACCCATTCAGGGGTTGACGAAGACCGGGATCTGGCTGCAGATGTCGAAGGGATAGATATCATTATTGGTGGGCACTGTCATACTGCGCTCTATGAACCGGTGGTTGAAAATGAGACAATTATTGTCCAGGCCGGGGCTCACCTGGAATATATGGGCTGGCTCGATCTTGCCTACAACAGCTCAACCGGCTCGCTCAGCGTTCAGAACAGGGAAGCAGAAGTGCCTTTTCTAATAAAGCTGGATCATACAGTACCGGTTGATCCTGAGATTGATAAGGCAATTGAAAGTTATACAGATATTTTAAATGCTTATATTAAAGAGAAAACTGGAGGCCGTTTTAAGGATATCTTAGATCCTGTGGCCTTCTCAGACTTTAAAATCCCCGATTATCCTCCTCTACAGGAAACCCCAATGGGTAACTTGGTTACAGATGCGATGCGGATTGTAACTGCGGATAGGAGCGAACATGATCCCGATTTTGCTGTCCAGGCCAACGGTGTGATCAGGGGCAGCATTATGCCGGCAACGATGCCTCACTCTTACGGGATGATATGCTTTTACGATCTGGTTGAACTGGTTGGGCTGGGTAAAGGAGAAGATGGATCTGCAGGTTACCCCCTTGTAGCTGTTTACTTGACCGGAGATGAGATTATGGGAATCCTCGAGGTTGCCGTTTTACTTGAAGAAGTTATGGGCAATACTTATTTTCTGCAATTTTCCGGCCTTCGCTACGATTATAATCCCGGCAATGCTGTTCTATTCACGGTTCCTGGTCTGGATCTGCCCATCCCTACTGCCCGGGCGGTTATAAATGTCGAGCATTACACGGGTGAAGGCCGGCAAAACGGGGATAACCGCTATTACGAAAGCATAGAGAGAGGAGACAGACTTTACTGCCTGGTTACGGATGCCTATGTAGCATCCTTTTTGCCAATGATTGGGGAAATGGTCCCCCAGTTGGATGTTGTTTTGAAAAACAAAGCCGGCGACCCGGTTTCAGTTGAAAACCTGGAAGAATTAATTGTGCACGTAAACGGTGAAGAACTTAAAGTGTGGCAGGCTGTGGTTGAATATGCGGCCAACCAACCGGTGGGAGAATCCGGAATCCCTGAGATTGATTCATATTATGCCGGTACTGCCGAAAGAATTAACCCGGTATGGACTGTTCCGTTAACAATATGGCTGCTTATGATCGTCCTGTTTCTGGTCCTGGCAGGGTATTACCTGTTTAAAAAGAAAAAAGGTTACCAGTAGAGGGCGGTGTAAATACCCACTGGTGGACACTTTCCGGTAATTATGCTAACTTAAAGCATGACAAATACTAGCGATTGGAGCTGATCTTAGTTGAAACGCCTGGCCTGGATAAATGGGGCTGTTTGTGATCTTGCTGAAGCCGTGGTTCCTCTTGAAGACAGGGGATACCTCTTTGGAGACGGAGTTTATGAAGTAATTAAAATTTATAACGGGAAACCGTTTTACCTGCGACCCCACCTGGACAGGCTGCAGAAAAGTGCCAGCGGTATTGCGATGGAAATACCCTACCCGATGGAAAAAATTAAACAGGAAATTGCCAGTTTAATTGAAAATAGCGCATGCAAGGGCGGGTATTTATATATGCAGGTTACCAGGGGCAGCGCTAAAAGGGATCACCTGCTTCCTGGAGGAACCAGGCCTTCAATGGTAATGTATGTAAGAGAATATAATTCGCCTGCTACCATTGAGGAAATTAAGCCTTTAAATTGCATAACTTTGCCCGATGAAAGGTGGCTTAATTGTTACATTAAATCGATTAACCTGCTGCCTAACGTCATGGCCAGGCATAAAGCAGCAGATGCAGGAGCGCAGGAAGCTATTTTTTACCGGTCCGGAGGTACAGTTACTGAAGGGACCCGGACCAATACATTTGCTGTAATAGATGGGGTTGTGCGGACCCACCCTGAATCAAAACTGATCCTGTCTGGCATAACCAGGATGATTGCTTTGGATCTGCTTGACAAACTAAATATTCCCGTTTCTGAAGAAGCGTTTAATCTTGAAGACCTGGGAAAAGCCTCTGAAGTATGGACAACATCTACCGGTATGGAAATTGTACCGGTGGTAACAATTGATAAAAGAGCAGTTAGTGAAAGTGTTCCCGGACCGATCTGTCGGAGTTTGATAGAGGAATTCTGGAAAATAGTAGAAAACTAATGTTACGGTGGCGGCAAGCGCAGTGATTAGGCGGTCATCGAAAATTGTGCTCAATAAACGACGTCGGCAATGAGGAGTGAAAAGAATGCTGGCTAAAGTGAAAACAATTAACGCTTACATGGAAGAACTTGCCCCGTCTTCAATTGCCCTGTCCGGCGATCCGGTAGGCCTCCAGCTTGGCCATCCCGAAACAGAGATTAATAAAATCATGGTTGCCCTTGACCCGGGGATCGACGCCGTTGAGGAAGCCGGGGAGATTGGAGCAGAAATGCTGGTAACCCATCATCCCCTGTTTTATAACCAGTTTGCTGCCTTAAACGAGAGTTCTCCCACCGGGTACCTGGCTGCAGCAGCCTTAAGAAAAGGAATGCATATTTTCTGTGCACATACCAATTATGATATTGCTCCCCGTGGTGTGAGTTACCGCCTGGCTGAAACACTCGGCCTGCCGGCAGATCATGGCCAGGTGGTTGAGATTACCGGTAATGAGCAACTGCTTAAACTGGTAGTTTTCGTGCCGGCCGGCCATGAAGGCCGGATCCGTGATGCTATTGCTGAAGCTGGTGCAGGTAAAATCGGGGGTTACAGCCACTGCACTTTCCAGGTGCCTGGAACCGGTACATTTATGCCCGGTGGAGGAACTGATCCTTATATCGGCAGCCAAAACAAACTGGAAAAAGGTGAAGAAATGCGTATGGAAACTATTCTCCCGGCAACAAGAAAAGGGGAAGTAATCAAAGCCATGAATGATGCCCATCCTTATGAAGAAGTGGCTTATGATCTTTACCCGTTGGTTCTGGAAGGAGGAAACATCGGCCTGGGGCTTTATTTTGACCTGGGAGAGCCATTATCCCTGGAGGACATTATTAATAAATGCAAGGTTGCTTTAAAAGCAGACTCCCTGCGCTGCTGGGATGCAGGTAAAAAAATTTTTAGCCGGGTTGCGGTATGTGGTGGCAGTGGTGGTTCACTTATTGAACAGGCAGCACGACAGGAGGTGGAGATCCTCATTTCAGGTGATTTTCGTTATCATGATTTAAAACTGGCCCAATCTTACGGATTGGCACTTGTTGATGCCGGCCATGATGCTACCGAGTGGCCGGGAGTGGCATATATCCGGGCTTACCTGGATGAACGATTGAAGAGAGACG
>PUKV01000110.1 GCA_003550645.1 Syntrophomonadaceae bacterium
GCCTGAAGCGGGATGAAAAATGTATTCAAATTGTTGATACCAATACCGCCCAGGAAGTGAAAACAATCTACGAAGAAACAGGAATGGCGGTTGATGAATATGAAAGCAAAGGTCAGCTTAGCATTATCCATGAAAGAGACAACTACACCCGGGAAGGTTATTTTGACCCGGACTTAATGATCAACCTCCTGATTGAAGAAACTGAAAAAGCGCTCCAGGAAGGTTATTCCGCCCTGCGAATTACAGGAGAAATGAGCTGGGCCCTGCGTGGTTATAGAGGTTCTGAAAAGGTTTTAGAGTACGAAGCAAGCTTGAATAAAGAACTCTTTTCCAAATACCCCTGTGTGTCACTCTGCATGTATGACCGCCGGAAGTTTGATTCTAAAACCATCAAGAAAGTGGTGATGACCCACCCCCTACTGATCAGGGGCAGCAAGATCTACCATAATTTTTATTACCTGGAGCCTGAACACTACCTTGACCCCAAAAAAGAAGAACATGAAGTCCAGTACTTGCTGAATAACCTCGAACAACAAAGAAAGACCTGGGAGTATCTGCATGAGAGTGGAGAAAAGTACCATTCACTGTTTGAACAGTTTGCCACCGGCATTTACTTACACGATCTTGACGGTAATATAATCGATGTAAACCAGGCGGGCTGCTCTCAGCTGGGCTATTCGAAAAATGAACTGTTAGAGCTAAATATATTCGACTTACATCCCCAAACTATAAACCGCATCAACTTGCCGAAAGAAGATATTTTGATGCAATGGGCAAAATGGCAGCCTGGTGAAAAACATGTCCTGGAAGCAGAGCATCAACGTAAAGATGGCACTGTTTTTCCAGCCCAGGTCACAACCGGGATTGTTCAGTATGGCAATAATACATTCATTTTAGCCATGGCTGAAGACATTACCGAACGAAAAAAGATGGAAAATGCCCTGCGCGAAAGCGAAGAAAAACACCGCCGCCTCTTTGAAACGATGGCCCAGGGCGTTATCTACCAGGCTGCAGATGGAAAAATTATTTCGGCAAACCCGGCAGCAGAAAGAATCCTCGGTATCAGTTTAGATCAGATGCAGGGCAAAACCTCAATGGATCCACGCTGGCAAATGATCAAGGAAGACGGCACTCCAGTGCCCGGTGAAGAGCACCCGGCAATGATTGCTCTAAAAACATGCCAGACTGTAGGGCCGGTGACCCGGGGAGTCTTTC
This sequence comes from Syntrophomonadaceae bacterium, assembly GCA_003550645.1. GTDB lineage: Bacteria > Bacillota > Dethiobacteria > DTU022 > DTU022 > B1SED10-74M. The sequence goes on from PUKV01000110.1 coordinate 1,216, forward strand.
ACCCGGATAAGAACAGCCATATCTGGCTAAACATCACCGCCATCCCCCTTTTCAGGCCGGGTGAAGAGAAACCTTACCAGGCGTATGCAACTTTTGAAGATATCACTAAACGTAAGCAGGCTGAGGAGGCTCTTAAGCGGGTTGAATGGATGCTAGATACAGGAAAAAGCAAAGGTTTCGAGGAGATAAAAAAGATACCGGAACAACCATACGGCCTCCTGACAATTCCAGATCCTCCCGGCTTGATTCGAGAAGCAGTTGGTGAAGAAATGCTAACCGAAATCGCAGCCGATTACTTGAGCCTGCTGGAAACCTCGACTGCAGTTTATGAGAAAAACGGAGATTATGCTTTCGGAATCTTTTCTTCCGGCTGGTGCCGTTTTCTAGACAATGCTTCCCGTGAGCTCTGCAAAACAGATGATAATAACGAGGCTTTACAATGCGGGAAATGGCTCTGTCATGAATCCTGCTGGACAGAAACATCAAAAAAAGCAATTGAAACCGGGCAGCCGGTTGATAACCCATGCCACGGCGGCCTGCGCCTTTATGCTGTTCCAATCTGGGCCAATCAAGAGGTTGTAGGAGCGATTAATTTCGGCTACGGCGATCCACCCTCAGATCAAGATGAACTCCAGGAAATAGCAGAGAAATACCAGGTCGATGTAAATGATCTGGCCGAAAAAGCAAGGGCTTACGAATCCCGGCCGCCATTTATCATCGAGCTGGCCAAAGATCGCCTCCACGGATCGGCCAAGTTAATCGGCGCCATGGTGGAAAGCAAGCAAAATGAAAAGTGCCTGCAGGAAACAAATGAAGCCCTTAGCTTTTACCAGCTGGCAGTTAACAGTATGGATGATTATAAAATTGCGGTTGTTGATAACAACTACCGCTATAAAGCCGTCAGCGAACAATACCTGGAAGGCTACGATTTGAAAAGAGATGATATTGAAGGTTGGTCAGTTGCAGATTTAATGGGTCAAGAAACATTTGAGCAAGCCATCAAGCCATTTTTAGATCGCTCTTTTAAAGGAGAAGTTGTGACCTACCAGGGCTGGTTTGAGATCCCCACCAGGGGGCAAAGGTTTACAGAAGTGAGTTATTACCCGATTTATGGAAATAACGAGCATATATCTGCCGTAGCAGCAATAACCCATGACATTACCAGACGCAAACAGGCTGAGGAAGCCATCCAAAAGCGCTTAAATGAGCTGGAAAAGTTAACAAAAATCTCAACTACTATCCGAACCGCCGGGACTCTTGACGAAATGCTAACCATGCTGCTCGATGAAACCCTTAAAACCCTTGACACGGATACCGGTGCAATCTGGTTAAACTATCCTTCCTCCGACACCTTGCATTTTATCAGGGCCAGGGGCTGGGTAGAAAAGCTGGAAGAAGTAGATTTTAAACCCGACCAGGAACAGGGCATCATCAAACAGGTATTCCAAACTAAAAAACCTTATCTTTCTGATGATCTAGCAAAAGACCCTTTGCTCAAACCGGTTGCCGGCACCAGGATACCAGATGACGAAAGCGGCATCTTCGTGCCTCTTCTGATCGAAAATGAACCGATCGGGGTTCTGTCTGTACACATGAAACTGCCCCGCAAAGTAGATACAGAAGAATACAACCTGCTGGTTTTACTGGCTGATATGGCCGGCACTGCCATCCACCGCCTTAACCTGCATGAAGAAACCCTGCGCCAGCTTCACTGGTTGGAAGCAACCAATGCTGTAGATATTGCGATCAGCAGCAGCCGGGATTTAAGGTTAACCCTGGATCTCCTCTTAAATTACATCATTACCCAGACTGAAGCAAATGCTGCCTGTATTCACCTTTATGATAGCACTTCAAAAACCCTAAATTATACTGCCGGCCGGGGCTTCAGATCTAAGAAAATTGAAGAAAAAGAATTTAAGCTGGGAGAATCCTGCCCCGGTAAAGCCGCCCTGGAGCGGCAAATGCATAAATTTAGGATTGAAGACGATGAAGCTGCAAAAGATGATCCCTGGGCTTCAATCCTAAAAGCAGAACAGTACGCTGCCTCTACTTGTGTCCCCTTGATTGCTAAAGGCGAGGTTAAAGGCGTACTCAGTTCCTTTCATAGCCAGCCCTTAAGCAAAGATTCCAGCTGGTTTAACTTCCTGGAAGCGCTGGCCCTGCAGGCGGCAATAGCAATTGACAATGTCAGTTTGTTTGAAAGCCTGCAGCGCAGCAACCAGGAACTGGAGGCAGCATACGATCATACTATCGAAGGATGGGGCCAGGCCATGGAACTGCGCGATCATGAAACCAACGGACACACCCGCCGGGTTGCCGACATGACGGTTAGCCTGGCCCGCATTTTGGGTGTTGAGGAAGAAAAAATGGACCATTTTCGCCGCGGCGCTTTACTGCACGATATCGGCAAAATCGGCATTCCAGACTCCGTATTATTTAAACCGGGCAAACTAACTGAAGAAGAATGGGAAACAATGCGCCGTCACCCGGTTATGGCCTACCAGATGTTATCTTCCATCGAATACCTGCGTCCGGCTCTAAACATACCCTACTATCACCATGAAAGATACGACGGCAGCGGTTATCCCCATGGTCTTAAAGGAGATGAAATTCCGCTTGAGGCAAGGATCTTTGCTATAATTGACGTATACGATGCCCTTACCAGCGACAGGCCCTACCGAAAAGCCTGGACCGAAGAACAGGCCCTTACTTACATAAGCGAACAAAGCGGCAAGCATTTTGATCCGCAGGTAGTGGAGGTTTTTCTAAAAACAATTGATGGCAACTCTGAGCAAAAAGAAAGTAAGTGATCTTCGTGGCCGTTATTTACAAGCGTTATCATCTGCTGATTGAAAAACTGCCTGTTCCCTATGCTTACCTGCAAATAAATCCCGGTGAAAACCCCACTGACTGCATTGTCATTGATGCTAACTCCGCTTTCAAAGCCATGCCAGGCCAGGAACAAGCCGCAGTTTGCAGGAGTGAAAGTTTTAAAGTATCATATTGTTTGAAGTTAAGGAGGAATAATCATGCAAGTCGAAATAGACTGCCTCGGGGATATGTGCCCCGTTCCATACTTAAAAGCAACCAAAGAACTTGAAAAGCTCGGCAGCGGCGATTCGGTGCTGATCATTACCGATCACAGCTGCGTGGCGCGGGCCCTGGTCGAAAAAATGAAGAAAGATAAGTACTTAATCGAAGAAGACGAGGTCATGAACGGGATCTGGGAAATCACGGTCTCCAAAAAGTAACCAGGTGCACCTGTTTATATTAACAAAAAGTCTTTTGGGCGCTTCTTTTAAACATTTTGACGAAATCCCGGAAATTCAAGTCATTTAACCGCTCCGGCTTATAGATCATAAATATTTCATAGCGAAGATTGTAATCTTTTACCTCCAGTTTCTTCAACTGCTTGGTGTAAAGCTCTTTCTTTATGGTCAGGTAAGGTAAAAATGAAACCCCGTAACCTTTAATGACGGTGGATTTGATAGATTCAATTTCATCCATCCGGGTAGACACGTTCAGCTGGTCCATCTTGAGCCCGGCAGCAGCAAACCACTCCACCACTTTTTCCATTACCCTGAACCTTTCACTTGGCAGGATCAGGGCGGCGGAAGCCAGTTTCTCTGCCGTTAATTCTTCTTCCAGCTTGTATTTTGGCGAAGCTACCGGGACCAGGGCATCGGTGGAAATCAACTCTGCATTTAAAGTCTTAATTTTCGGCTCGCAAATTATGATCCCCAGGTCATAAGTATCATTGACGATATTGCTCTCGATCTCTGCGGAATGGTTGGCATAGGTCTCAAGTTTCAAAGGCGCCGGGGCAGAAGCTCCGGGGTTGTTATTGATACTGTATACGGTGCAGGGCAGAGCATAAGTAGATATAATGGGAGTACAGTTAATTCGGATAATATTATAGTTATTCTCGAGCACCGCAATATCTTCAAGCATGTTTTCATAAGATCGGACAATACTGGCGGCATACTTGTTTACTACAGCGCCGGCCTCTGTTAACTCCACGCCCTTATTGCTCCTGGTCAACAAATCATAACCGATTGCTTCTTCGAGCCTTTTGATCTGCTGGCTGATTGCGGGCTGGGAATAGTGAGAGTTCTCCGCTACCTTGGAAATACTGCCCCTGGCGGCAACTTCCTGGAAAAGTTTCAGGCCTTCTATGTTCATACTTTTCACCTCAAAACCGATTTGGAATGATTTAAAATATTTTACCATAAATAATTCTTATAATGTATAAGCAGCTTTCATAGTGAAACATTTCACGATGATGCTATAATCATATTGCTTGTGAAAAAAGTAATTATTACAGGAAGGAGTGCAAAGTATGTCCGAAGAGGCTGTAAA
>PUKV01000215.1 GCA_003550645.1 Syntrophomonadaceae bacterium
ATTTAATGATCACCAAAAACCAGATCCAGGAGATGCCAAAGATGGTGTGAAAAGTGCCGGCGAGATGATTCGGGCTACTGATATCTACCCCCTGTACCTGCAGTATACCCCTGATCGCTCAGGTGGCTAGCAAGCCGAGCAGGCTAACATTATATAATGCCAGCCAAAAATTATATTTTCGGTTAGCGGTAAGTGAAACCTGATGCTCGAGCAGCATTAATATTATAAAAAATAGCGCTTACACATGCAGCACAGAATGTGTTGTTTTACCGGTAAAACCTAAAATTTTGGTATATTCCCGGTAAAAAAAACCAAGGGCTAGCCCAAGGATAAGAAAGGTGGAGACCCCTTAAAGATTAGAAAGCCAACTTCTCATCATGTGGATTTCGTTGCGCTGGGTATTCCTGATATTTATGGCCAATGTTTCGACCTCTTGATGTTTTGCCAGATTTCGCCTGAGGAGCTGCTGTGACATCATTACTGCTTCCATGTGATGAATAATCATATCTTCAAGAAATACCCGGTCCAGTTCATCACTTTCCAAACCTTCAAGCTCCCGCATCATGGGATGGTAATCTCCTTCATGATCTTGATCAGGATACCAGGCCTCAAGCCAGTTTTTCATTAACTCAATTTCTTCACTCTGTGTTCTTATGATATCTTCAGCAAACGATTTCATCTCTTCTCGCTCTGTATTGTCTCTTATAACAATTGCAGTAGATACTCCTTCTTCATGATGCGGAATCATGTGAACCAAAAAATCGAATTCGCTGTTTACGTTAGTTCCCATCATAGTTTCCCGCCCCATCATGCCGGGACCCATCCCTCTGCTTTGGGTATCTTCTATGCGTGTTTGGCCTGGGGGGCAGAACGGGCAAAACTGTTGCTGATTGCCATCAGCAAGGCCCCAAAAAGTCAGAGAAAAAAGATATAATGTAAAAACAGCTAAAATGGCTACAGCAATTATTAAAGGTATTAGTACAGTTTTTTTCATAAATCAACGCCTTCTTTCATCATAATAATATCAGAGTTGCTCGCTGATATTGATGGTAATCCTATAGATATAATATACTATTAGAATTCAAATGACAATAATACATTTCTGTTCGTGAAAGAGTTTTCAGCGTCCTAAAACACAAAAATCCTGCAGTTAATTTATATAATATTTTCATGCTGTTTTTTGACATCAAAATAGGTATCAGGCAAGAATCCAACTAATTCAATCACCCTGGGTACTTTGAAACAGTAGTAGAAAGCACGGCGGTTATGATCGCAGTATTGAAGGTGAGGGCTGCGACACCTGTTTGTGCTCCCACATTGAACGCGTGTTCTATGAACAGCTCGGGTTTGATAGTGAGTCCCGGGTCCTGGTATTAAACACCGGGGGAGACACGGATCCCGAAAACTGCAAAAACGTTGTTTGGGACGGGCAGGTGCCACCTGCCTTATGAAAGGGAACTTATCTAGCACCTGGACCGGCCAGGCGCAATTTAAAACGTTCCGGCCAGAAAGCCGGGTGAAGCAGCCTGCGCCAGGCCCGGTAGAGCCTTTTATCATCTTCAGGTTTGCTTTTCAGACCGCCGTATATTTCCCGGTTAAAGCTGTCTGTGATCAGGTCAATTTCATTTTCCAGGCTGGGAAAAAGCCTTTTTAACGATCCGGCATATTCAACTGGAGTCTCGGTTTTGAAGCGGGGTCTGCCGCTTTTTGCTCCCCAGGTCAGGAGCCGGCGAAACAGGTAACTGGCAACACCTTCACCGGGCAGCCTGGAGCGGCGGCGCATGGCCGCCTTCCACCTTAAAGCTGACTTTTTTAAGGCGAAAGCAATTATTTTCAGAACCTCGAGCAGGGCTGCTGCCGGGTTAAAAAGGTTTCTTTTTCCTGCCTTGTCCCTTCCAGAAAGAAGCCATTTGATCAGGTAGCGGAAACCAAAATAAAGGGCGGTAAGCGTAGCGACCGCAGCAAGGATAATTACAGCCCAGAAGAGCAGGTTTTCCAGGAAGCCGGCCTGGCCGTTTCCGGGGGAAAGGGAATCGAGGGATTCTGTGCCGGTTATGCTCTCAGGGGGCAGATCGGCCGTTCGAGAACGCGGGCTGAAAACAAACAGGATCATACGGGCAAAGAGCTCGGCCAGCGGTTTTCCGTACTGCCCCAGGACTTCTTGCCCGGTCCGGGCAGCCTGGAGCATAAAGGGGTAGAATAAAAGGGCAATCCCGCTTCCGGCAGTAAGCACAAAAGCGGTAAATAACAAGACGGGGCCGCTGCTGCGGTATTTGTAGATAAAAGTATTCCCGGTCCCGCTTTGCCGGTAGCGGGCCATGGCTACTGCGGGCAAGCTAAAGATGAAAAATGCAAACAGCAGGCTCAGGGTTGGCAGGACAGGAACACCGGCTGCGCCGGCGATGATAAATAGCACAATAAAAGCGGTTATCCCGATATCAAAACGAACAGTTACATTACGATAGGACAGGCTCCGCCTGGCCAGGCTGATCCCGCAGGCATAGAATATGATCAGGGTTAGAATGACAAGCGCCCACCCGAGCCCTTCCGGGTTAGTTTGCGGGCCGGTAAACACCCCTTCAATGCTTCCCCTGGGGCCCGGTGCGGTGCTTCGATAATACCCGGAGACATTATCAAGAGCTGAAAGCAGCAAAACTGCTGCTGCAATAAAGTGCAGGGCTAACCGGTAAAGCATCATCCAGCTGTTCCTGCCGGCAAAAACGGTAAGCAGGGCGGCCAGGATAAAAGCAGCAAAGGACTGGGTTAAATATAACAGGGGGATACCGGCCAGGTTTAAAACAAGGACTGCTGCAGCAAGGAGCCAGGACAGCTCCATCCCTGCTGAGATGAAAAAAAGCATCCGGTTAAGGCCGGCCCTGTGATCCTGGTGATTCATCCGGCTGCTGCCTCCTTGTCGCCGATCAATTGATCGAGGCTGAAAAAACCGGAGCTGCCTGAAGCAGGGCTGCCGGCCATGATAGAAATAACGGGGATTTTTAATTGTGCAAAAAGATCTGCTGCCGCTTGATCTACAGGGTTCTGGTAATAGCTAAAATAAAGGGCGGTAACCCCTCCTGACAATCCTGTTTCATGGAGCAGGGTAGAAAGGGGCAGGTGGTGGGTTTCTAATTTTAAGCGGGCCAGGCTGTCGAGCAGGTGGTAAAGCTGCTGCGGTCCCATGCCCGGGGGAATGACGGCGGCACCAGCTTCGTCAGCGCCTGTAATAATGGCGCCGTTACTGACCAGGCCAAAAGTTCTGCCCATGTTTTCAAAGGTTACGGCCAGGGTGGCAACTACTTCCAGCATTGCTTCAAACAGGTGATCTGTTGTTTCGGTAAAACCATGCACATCGATTACCAGCAGGATCTTTTGCTGGACCGAGGGCTCAAAAACCTTCTCCTGCAGGCGGTCGTGCCGGGCGCTCGCTTTCCAGTGGATGTGCCTGGCCGGGCGATTTTCCTGGTAATCTCGTGTTGAAACAGGATAAACCGGGTCCACGACGGGGCTTTTCGAGCCCGGTGTGCCGAAAAGCTCTTGCAGGGGCGGTGAAAAAGGGTTCAGAGTAACCAGGCGGGGGTAGACCGTGATTTCTTTGTAGAGATCACGCTGCGATTCTTTCCGGTAGAAGCCAAAAAAATCCCCTGTAGTCAGGTAAACCGGCCCGGTACGGTAGATGCCCCTTTTTACCGGAGCGAGTGTCCAGTTAAAGCGGGCTACCTGCTTCCACAGCAGGCCGCTTTCGTCATTGAGCATAGTTTTGGTATAGACAACCGGGCTGATCTCGTCTTGATCGGGTCCGGTTTCCCCGGTTTCTAAAGGCACAGAGCTTACAGGATTGTGCGGAGTGGTTTTACCAGCAGCATCCGGAGTGCTTGCTTCGCCGGAAGCCTCTTCTTCTGAATTGTTGAGGTTCTCCCCGACCAGGAGGCGATCTGCGACAACGTTTATTTCCACCCACACCGGCAGGAACCTGTGATTTATAATATCTGCCTGCAGATCTATAGCTTCGCCTGGAAAAACTTTTTCCGGTGCGGGAGCGAGCCGGTATTCCAGTCCAGCCTGGCTGTAACGGCACCAGATCCGGGTTATAGAAAACATGGTCAGCAGGAGCAAGGATAAAATGACCAGGCCTCTTTGCCCGTACAGCAGGGCCAGGAAAAGCATGATCAAGATGAACACCTGGAACAGGGAGGGGCTGTAAATCAGGGGGATTGGATCTTGCCTGGTTTGCATATCAATCACTCTTCATCCACGCTTACCGGGATAGAGGTGGCAGAAATTATTTCTTCCAAAACAGAATCAGCAGAGACCCCGCGGGCTTTTTCTTTGACTTCAACAACCAGGCGATGTGACAAAACAGGCAGGGCCAGGGTTTTGATGTCGTCTGGAAGGACGTAGCTGCGCCCTCTGAGCATGGCCAGGGCTTGGGAGGCTTTCATCAGGTGGAGAGAGGCCCTGGGGCTGGCTCCCAGGCGCAGCACAGGCGCTTTGCGCGTGGCTCCAACCAGGTTGATAATGTATTCCTTGACAGGGGCGGAAACCACAATTTCCTGGCGGATGTTTTGCAGCTCCATAACCTGTTCCGGGGTTAATACTGCTTTCAGGCCTTCAATGGGATCATCTTTCTGGAAGAGCTCCAGGATCGATAACTCTTCCTCAGGGGTGGGATAACCGATTTTTAGTTTTAAAAGGAAACGGTCCATCTGGGCTTCAGGCAGGGGAAATGTTCCTTCAAGCTCGATCGGGTTCTGAGTGGCGATGACCATGAAAGGTGAAGGCAGCTCAAAAGTGGAACCATCCACGGTGACCTGGCCTTCCTGCATACTTTCAAGCAGGCTGGATTGAGTGCGCGGAATAGCCCGGTTGATTTCATCGGCTAAAAGGATATTGGCCATTACCGGCCCGGGTTGAAACTTGAACTGACCGTTTTGCCGGTCGTATACGTTGAAACCGGTGACGTCAGAGGGCAGCAAATCGGGTGTAAACTGGATCCGCTTAAAGCTGCCGCCTACGCTCCTTGCCAGCGAGCGGGCTAACATCGTTTTTCCTACCCCTGGGACATCGTCCAGTAAAATGTGGCCTCCGGCCAGGAGGGAAGTCAAAAGCATTTCTGAAGCATCGTTTTTACCGACAATTACTTTTGAAATGTTGGCAGTTACCTTACCGCAGAGTTCGAAAATGGCCTGGTGTTCTTTTGTTGGTTGTTCGCTCAAATTATCCCACCTTTTTGCCGGTAAGCCGGTCATATATGCTGCAGGCGGCAATTGTAGTATGTTGACCATATCAATAAATCAAGTACTTTTCAAGAATAAGAATCTGGTTGGGCTTTTTCGGGAAGTGAGCTGCTATCATAGAATTGGATGGTGCATTTGAAAATGTAATGATAGCAACCCCGGTAATTAACTTATAATGATAAAGGAACAAACTGAGCAGCATATTCTTATAACACGGTTTGTTAAAAAAATAACAAACTCTCAACAAGCTTTGGAAAGGAGGTAAGACATGCAAAAAATACTTATAGGAGCAGCATTTG
>PUKV01000262.1 GCA_003550645.1 Syntrophomonadaceae bacterium
ATTGTTCTGGGAAATCGCCTTTACTACACTGGGCGGCTTGGGCCTGTTTTTATTTGGTATTCAAATTATGGCTTCAGGGATGCAGAAAGCGGCAGGTGACCGTTTTCGACGGATCCTGGAAGTCCTGACCAACAAACCGGTAATCGGGGTGTTAACCGGCATCCTGGTCACTATCCTGGTTCAGAGCAGCAGTACCGCCAGTGTCATGGTGGTCGGTTTTGCCAATGCCGGCCTGATGAACCTTTCCCAGGCGATCAGTGTAATTATCGGCGCCAATGTTGGAACCACGGTTACCGCCCAGCTGGTTTCTTTTGAAATCTGTGTGATTGCCCTTCCCGCAATCGGAATTGGATCGCTGCTTAATTTCTTTGGGCGGCGCCGTTTTCAACGCTACCTCGGCCAGACTGTGCTGGGCCTGGGTCTTTTGTTTTTGGGCATGATCACCATGTCCGAAGGCATGAGCCCCCTGCGGGAACTGGATGCGTTTTATGACCTGCTAATGCAGTTTAGCGCTTATCCCATCTTAGGGATCCTGGCCGGGGCAATATTTACCGCCCTGATCCAGAGCAGCAGCGCCGCTACCGGGGTAATCATCGCCCTGACGATGCAGGACTTGATCCCCTTTGATTCAGCGGTTCCCCTCATTTTAGGAACCAATGTAGGCACCAGTATCACGGCTATACTGGCCGGGATCGGGGCCAACGTGGCGGCGCGCCGGGCGGCGGCGGCGCACGTAGTTTTTAACGTTGTAGGAGTAGTCCTGATCCTTATTTTCCTGGGCCCCTTTACCAGCGTGATTGTAGAAACAGCAGCTAGCGTTCCCAGGCAGGTGGCCAATACCCATACCGCCTTCAACTTGTTTAATACAGTGGTTTTCCTGGTTTTCTTAAAATACTTTAACCGCTTGATTTGCTATATTATTCCCGGGGAAGACGAAAAAATGGACTTCGGTCCCAAGTACCTCGACGCCAGGATTATGAGGACCCCGGCCGTGGCCATCGGTGGGGCCAAACAGGAGCTGTTGCGTATGGCCGGTATTGCCCGGGAAATGTTGGATGAATCGATCCAGGTATTTCTCAACAAGGACCTGAAGAAAATTAAGCATATTGATCAAATGGAAGAGCTGATTGACGGCCTGGAAAAAGAAATAAATGTTTATCTTTCCGAGCTATCCCAGCACTCCATGTCCCAGCAGCAAACCAAGATGGTCGGCAACCTGATGTCGGCGGCCAACGACCTGGAAAGGATCGGAGACCATTCTGAAAACATTATGCAGCTGGGAGAAATGAAAACCGAGGAAAGGCTTCCCTTTACGAGTGTAGCCCAGGAAGAAGTCCGTGTTTTTAGTTCCAAAGTTGCGGATATGCTCAATAAAGCGGTAACTGCATTTGAACACGTGGATAAAGATCTGGCTGCAGAAGTAGTGGCAGAGGATGACGAGATTGATGAACAGGAAAAAACTCTTCGCAACAAGCATATCGAGCGCATTAACACCAAACAATGCCACCCCTCATCAGGCGTTGTTTACCTGGACCTGCTCAGCAACCTGGAGCGGGTGGCCGATCATGCCAAAAACATTGCCGAACTGGTCCTTGAAGAACAATAACTGCCTGGAAAGTAGATGAAATTATATGCCTCCCCCTGTCAAAGGAACCCTGCTGCTCCATGAAGATACCGCTTCCCTCGAGAAAGCCGCGCAAATAATTAAAAGCGGCGGGCTGGTCGCCTTTCCTACGGAGACAGTTTACGGCCTGGGAGCGGCTGCCACCAGTGCGGCTGGCGTAGCCCGGATCTATAAGGCCAAGGGGCGCCCTGCGGATAACCCCCTGATTGTCCACCTTTCATATTCTGATCAACTTAAAGATGTAGCCTGCGACATACCGGAAACTGCCTTTAAGCTGGCAAGGCGGTTTTGGCCGGGCCCGTTGAGCCTGGTGTTGCCCCGGGCCGAAAAGATTCCGGCCCTGGTTTCCGCCGGCCTTCCCTCGGTGGCAGTGCGCATGCCCGCGCACAAAACTGCCCTGGAATTTATTCGTTTGTCCGGGGTCCCTATTGCAGCACCCAGTGCCAATCGTTCCGGGAGGCCCAGTCCCACCACGTACCGGCATGTCCTGGATGATCTCACCGGAAGAATCGATGCTGTGATTAAAAGCACGCCCTGCCCGGTTGGCGTTGAATCCACTGTGCTTGATTTGACCGGGGAAAAACCTCTAATTTTAAGGCCCGGTGGTGTTTCCAGGGAAGAGCTGGAAACAGAGCTCGGCTTTTCTGTTGATGTTGCTGCAGCAACAGCACGGAAAGGAGAACCGCCGCTTTCTCCCGGGATGAAATACCGGCATTATTCCCCGCAGGCCAAACTGATTCTAATCAGCGGTCCTGCCCCGGCCAGGCTCCCATTAATTAAAGTCCTGGCAGCGCATTACCGCAGCCTGGGTTTGAAGGTAGGTTACCTGAATACAGCATTGGAAGGAAGCTTAAGATACGGGGTTGCTCCGGAACAACTGGCTGCAGGTTTGTATGATTCTATGCGCCGGATGGATCGGCAGGGTGTAGATATCATCCTGGCCGAAGAGGTCGATGCAGCAGGTATTGGCCTGGCCGTGATGAACCGCTTAAAAAAGGCTGCTGCGCGCATTCTGCGGGTGTATCCGGGGCAAGTTTAAAGCCGGGCTTAAGGAGGGATGGATGTGCTGAAAATACTGTTTGTCTGCACCGGCAATACCTGCCGCAGCCCTATGGCTGAAGCTTTGTTCAACAACGATCCCGCTTTGAAGCAGCTTCCTTTCAAAGCAGTCGCTGTATCTGCCGGGATAACTGCACAGGAGGGCGTGGAAGCGACACCCCAGGTTCGCCGGTTGTTGAGCCAGGAAGGCATCCTGGACCTGGAAAAGCATGCCTCCAGGCCTGTTAACAGGGCAATCGTTGATGATGCGGAGATCATTTTGGCCATGACAGGAGCTCACAGGAGGAGGCTGATTGAGCTATATCCTCACCTGGAAGGTAAAACATTTATCCTGAAAAGGTTTGCCGCCCTTGATCAGGGCAATCCCGACATCGGTGACCCCCTGGGAGGTGACCTGGAAAGATATCGCGAAGTGTTAGAGGACATTAGAGCATCTATCAAGAAACTAATGATTAAGTTCATGTCAGGTAGAGATTCAGAATGATAGAGATCAGTTCGGTTTAGAGCAGGAAGGATGAATCAAGTATGAAAATTGCGCTCGGTTCCGATCATGCCGGGTACCGCTTGAAAGAGCATATTTTGAAGCATATTGAAACATCGCCACATTCCTGTAAGGATTTTGGCGTTTTTTCCGAAGACAGTGTTGATTACCCGGATCTGGCTATTTCCGTCACTGCAGCTGTCCGGTCCGGTGAATACGATTACGGAATCTTGATCTGTGGAACCGGGATTGGAATGTCCATCGCGGCAAATAAAAATAACGGAATCAGGGCAGCTTTATGTGGTGAGGCTTATTCGGCGAAATGCGCCAGGGAACATAACGACGCCAATGTTTTAACCATGGGTTCAAGGGTAATAGGACCGGGTCTGGCCCTGGACATAGTCGATCAATTTCTTAACACCGCCTTTGCCGGAGGAAGGCACAGCAACCGCCTGCAAAAAATTGAGAAGCTGGAAACTAAAGATCTAAAAAGCTGACCCTAGAAACAGGGAGGTTAAATTGATAGAGAGGCCTGATTGGGACCACTACTTTATGCAGATTGCTACTGTCGTTGCCTCCCGTTCTACCTGCATGAGGCGCCAGGTGGGAGCGCTGCTGGTTTTAAATAAACGGATCCTGGCCACCGGTTACAATGGAGCGCCGGCCGGCCTGGAACACTGCGGGGAAGTGGGCTGCCTGCGCCAGGAGATGCAGGTTCCATCCGGTGAACGGCATGAACTCTGCCGCGGTCTGCATGCCGAGCAAAATGCCATTATTCAGGCTGCCGTGCACGGTGTTGCCATTAAGGAGTCCGTATTATACTGCACCCATTACCCGTGCGCTGTATGTGCCAAGATGCTGGTCAATGCCGAAGTAGGTTCGCTGGTGCTGGCCGATAATTACCCCGATAACCTGGCCAAAAAAATCTTTGCCGAAGCTGGTATTGGTGTGAATTTTATAGTATAATATTCGCTGAATGTTAATCGATAGATGTTTAAACTGTCTGTTATTTTGCTGTATTTTTTAAATTCTTTGACTAAAAATAGAGTCAAAGCAAGTTAAAATAATAACTCAGAAATTTTGCCCTGATGGTTGCCAGTAATGTGAAAAAACTAGCCGATAGGAACAGGCCGGTGAGTTTAACATAGTTAATAGATCAGCTCCTGGCCGGGCAGTAATTTATTTAGGGGTGGTGAAAGCAATGACGGTAGAGCTGGTTAAATCTATAAAGGAAGCCGAAAGCAGGGCTGAAGAAATTAGCCGGGAAGCCCGCCAGGAAGCCCGCAAGAAGCAGAAAGATGCCCAGGCCAGGGCGGAAGAGATTATCGCGAAAACAGTGGCCGAAGCGGAAGAAGAAGCGAAAAGCATGATGAACAAGGCAGAAGAAGAAGCAAAGTCCGAATCAGAACCGCTTGTAAAAGAACGCGAAGATGAAATAGAACAGTTAAAAGCAAGAGCTGCAGAGCGCATGCCTGAGGCTGTAAACCTGATTAAAGACAAGGTTGTGAAAACTGATGCCGATCATTGATCTAAAAAAGATTTATATCCTGGGGCATCGGCAGGAAAGGGAAAAAGTTTTTGACCTCCTGCACCAGCTGGGTACTGTGGAAATGATCGATGTTAAATCGGGTGAAGGCTGGCGAGAATTCCAGGATCTGCTTGAACCGGAACAGCCCCCGGAAGTGGTTTCCCAGATTGACAGCAACCGCAGCGACATCCGTTTTTGCCTTGATTTTTTCCAGCGTCATTTCCCGATCCGTAAAAGCATGATCGAACAGTTTACGGGCAGCAGGCTTGATTTAACCGGTGAGCAGTTTAACGACTACATTAAATCTCTTGATCAGGTGGAAGAAATCCAACAGGCCTGCCGTGAAGCGGAAGAAAAACTGGTTCATATCCGCAATGAAGAAACCCAGTCTCAAAATTTAATTGAAGACCTTCAGCCCTGGGCAGCGCTGGATTCGCCCCTGGAAGAGGTGGCAGAGGGGTCCTGGGCAATGATGGATTTATTCATTGTCCCGGCCGATCATTATTTACCCCTGCAGGAAGCGCTTTCTGAAGCTGTGTCAGAATACTGCCTGGATGAAGTATTCTCTGATGAAGAGAATGTATACTTCTTTTTTTCCGCCCTTGCTGAGGAAAAAGGGGCTGTAAACGAGCTGTTCCGGGACAAAGCGGTTACCAGGGCCAGCTTCCCCGATGTGACCGGAACTCCGACTGAAATCATCGACTCCTTGAATAACAGGCTCGAAGAATTGAAGCAGGAAAGAAGTGCCGTTTTAGGTGAGGTGGAAA
>PUKV01000039.1 GCA_003550645.1 Syntrophomonadaceae bacterium
ATATTCTGCTCCTTGAATAATCAAATGAATGTGGTAAAATGACTTAGCGAGGATGATCCCGTTAATAAGTTAACCGGATGGGACCATTTTTTACATCAATCTAAAGTTACGGTCTTAAGGTATCCAGCTGTGACGAAAATTAGCGGAGGTTGTTTATGTTTAATAAAGCTATAGCGGTTTTGATCTGCATTTCCAGCCTGTTTTTGTTTATCGGCTGCGGAAACAATGATCTTGACCCCGGCAACGAAGACGAACTGACAATCGAAGTAGTCAACAAAACTGAGGATATTATTATTTCTTACGCCCTGTTTTATGGGCCGGACCTGGACGAGTGGGGCGAAGATTTGCTGGGTGATCAGGTTATAGAGCCGGGGGAGTTGTATGAGTTTGTCCTTCCTGAGGGGGAATATACGGTTATACCCATGACCTATGAATATTTCGTGCTTCCCGCGGCCCGGAACATTACCGACGATTTCCGGATGGAAGTAGGCTCTGAAGATACGGTCCCGATCCTGGTTACAAACGATAGTGAAGTGGATATAGGATTTTTATATATCTCACCCAGCGACAGTGAAGACTGGGGGGAAGACTGGCTGGGCGATGAGGTTATTGCTGCCGGCATTAGCAAGTTTTTCTTTGCAGAGCCCGGCAATTACGATGTGCTGGCGGTGGACCTGGAAGGCGATGTCGTGCTGGAAGAGTACGAAATAGAGGTTGATGGTGAAAAACACTTTATAATAGAGGATGTCGGCGAAGAGGAAGACGAAGAAGAAAACGATCAGTAACCATTGGCCGGGTAAGGCAATACCGGCTGGCGTGGAATTATTCTACGGACCGGGCTGCAGTCCAGATCCGGATCAGCTCGGCCGTTTTTATTTTAAGCAGATCAGGCCCTTTTTGAATGGATTCTTCCAGGGTTAGCGGCCCGCTGGCAATGGCAAAACAGGCAGTTATTCCTTCCCGGTGAAAAATTTCCAGGTTGCCTTCCAGCTGCCCACTCAGGGCTACAGCCGGGATCTGATGGGCCTTCGCTTTACGGGCGATCCCTACCGGGGCTTTCCCGTAGGCAGACTGGGTGTCGAGTTTACCTTCCCCGGTAATCAACAGGCTGCAGCCCGGCAGGTAATCCTCGATCTTCAGGGCATCTAAAACAAGATTAATCCCCGATAGCAATTCTGCCCCTAAAAATGTGATCAAACCGGCTCCCAGTCCCCCTGCCGCTCCTGCTCCGGGGACATCTCCCACTTCCAGTTCGAGGTCCTTTTTTATTACCCGGGCATAATTAACCAGGGCCCGGTCCAGTTCCTTCACCATAGCCGCAGAAGCCCCTTTCTGGGGGCCGTAAACATGGGAGGCTCCCCTCGGTCCGGTGAGCGGGTTGTCGACGTCACAGGCGACAAGGACTTCTACTTTTTCCAGGCGGGGGTCGAGCCTGGAGATGTCGATTTTTTCGAGATGCTGCAGGGCGCCGCCTCCCTCATCAAGCGGTTGTCCTTCCCGGTCTAAAAACCGTACGCCCAGGGCCCGGGCCATTCCCGCACCCCCATCATTGGTGGCGCTGCCGCCGATGCCAATAATTAATTTTTCACAGCCCCGATCCAGGGCGGCCAGGATCAATTCACCGGTTCCGTAAGTGGTGGTTCTGCAGGGATCCCGGTTCTTTTCCGGGACCAGGGCCAGCCCGGAAGCAGCAGCCATTTCAATGACCCCGGTTTTCCCACCGTCGATCAAGCCCAGCCCGGCCTTTACAGGCTTGCCGAGCGGGCCGGTTACAGGGATGGTTTTTTTGGTTCCCCCCGGTTTTGTAGCCAGCGATTCAACCAGTCCTTCACCGCCGTCCGAGAGGGGGGACTTATATATTAATGCATCGGGAATTACACTTTTTATGCCTTCTTCGATTAAATCTGCTGCTTCTGCTGCGCTCATACTTCCTTTAAACTTATCAGGCGCTACAATAATCTTCATTTAGACCTCCATTTTTATACTGACGGGGTTTGAGCTATTATATGCCACTCAATGATTCTATGAGCCGGGGCAAAAATCCTTTTCAAGATATCTTGTTCAAAGCTTGATGCCGTGAACCTATAATTCTACAACCTGCGGCAGCACTCCTTCTGAAAAAAAACAGGTATACCCATGGGGGTATAGTTATGTTATAATAAGAGTGATTCTTAAATAGATAGAACCGGGTTTCGGTTCAAAACAAACTTGTAATAAATAGACAGGAGTGGTGCACATGGCTAAGTTAAAAATAACCGGGAAGGCCAGGGAAAAGATGGAAAATAACTCCAGGCCTTATACCCTCTACACCGTTTGCCGCGGTGGGTGAGGAGGAACTATTGTACCTCCTGCCGTGCAAGCAGGAAAACCTGAACTGGAAGAAAACTTTCAGCAAAAAGATGTGGATGGTATCACATTTTATATTCGCAACGAAATGGTGGACAAGGCTTATACAATAGACTGGGTCGGAGTCTGGATTCTTGGAGGCTTCGTAGTCAAAGAAGTCCAGTAAAGTCATTGTTTACCGGGTGACAAATAAAAAGCCGGCCGTTACAGGAAGTTCCCTGAACCGGCCGGCTTTGCTATTTTTCCGTTTAACCTGCTTAAATTTTTTAAAGCTAAGCTGTATCAGGTACCGCCTGGAATTCGTCTTTGTCGGCCCCGCATACCGGGCACTTCCAGGTGTCCGGCAAATCTTCAAAAGCGGTTCCGGGCGCAATACCGTTTTCAAGATCACCGTTTTTCGGTTCATAAGTATAATCGCAGAGTTCACACATGTAGCTTTGCATTTCCATTCCTCCTTAGTTTAAGGTCAGCCTGTATAAGAGGGCTTTTTAAAATAATAGCTTATCACTTGAAAACAGTCAAACAAATTGATCCGTTTATGAACATTGGCCGGGCGGGCTGTAATAAGCTTATAACTTCGATTCATTCGATTCACCGGTATTTGCTGCTAAAACAATATGGTAAACAAATAATAACGAGAAGAAAAATGCCCGGCGCTTTTCGCCTGACCATTATTCCCAAATCACCAGCCTGTTAGCTCTAACTTTGAACGCAGCTGCTGAGCTTCTTGCCCAGGTTAAATGATAAGCGCCCCTGTAGCCCGGCGGGTTATGTTTGTGTTCTTTTTAGACACAGAAAATGATTTTAAAATCAATCCTGGTGCGGTATGATGTAAATAAGCAGGGCCCCGGTATTTTAATAGAGAATAGAGAAGAGAGAAAGAGAAAGGAAGGTTCTCCTTTGCGTGTTTGGGATCTTCACCCGGGATACCTGTCCCGCCAAAACCTGCTCGGCCAGCATGCCGAAATCCATGCCCTCTACAGCGTCATTACAGGCAGGAAAAAAGGCTATGCCGCCCATCCTGAAACCCTGCGCTGGCAGGACTGCCCCGGCCGGCTGCGGCGAATCCACGATTTAACCGTGCTGGAAATGATCCTGCGGGGCTTTAACCATGCCAGCCCCTGCGGGAAAGAACACGATATAAATTTTGCGCCTGATCGTGCAGCCGCCCGGGAACAGAGCCCGGGTTATGTGGATACCCCGGTTGAACAGATCGCCATCCTGGATCAAAAAAACAGGGAAAAGGGGCGTAGAGGCAGGATTCCATTGCCGAAAAACGGTTATGAATACTGGGCCCATCATAAATACTCGGTCATGGCCCGCGGCTATAACTACTACAAGGACATCCAGGCCTACCTGAAAACTGTTGAAAACTGTTCCCTGCAGGAAACGGGGGCTTTAATTGATATGATCACGGTGGTAATGGAAAAACCGGTAACCAGCCCGGCCCTGGCTAACGTGGTTGATCACCTCTGGGGCTATTTTAAGCGGGAAGCTTCAGGGCCGGAAAGGGAACTTTACTTGAGCCGGCAGCCTGAAGATCTTCCCGTTCTGATCCGGCATATTCACAGTTTGGCCGTAAAATATAACCGGGTATACCTTTTGCATTCCACTATCTTTGCCGATTTCACCGATCTATCTTAGCCCCGGATCTAAACCAGGCAGGCCCGGAAACCTGCCGGGCCTGATGAATGAATTAGAATTGCTTGAATGCTTTTTTGCCCGTATTGCAAATCGGGCATTTATCCGGGACAGGGTCCATGCCTACCCACCCGCATACGGGACACAGGAAGACGTTTTTGTCCTCGGCATCTTTTCCGGCGGCTACTTTTTCTTTTAAATCGTTAAAGATGCCGCCGTGCACCTTTTCAGCGGCATTGGCATATTCGAAAGACTGCAGGGCCTTGTCCTGGCTTTCCTGTTTGGCTGTTTCGATAAATTCAGGATACATCTCGGTAAATTCGTGGTGCTCACCTTCTGCCGCCGCTTTGAGGTTGTCCAGGGTGCCGCCCACTTTTTCAGCAATTTCAAAGTGCTTCAGGGCGTGGACGGTTTCCGCTTCAGCAATGGCCTGGAAAAGACGGGCTACATTTTTAAAACCGTCTTTTTCCGCTTTCCTGGAAAAGGCCAGGTATTTGCGGTTGGCCTGTGATTCACCGGCAAACGCTTCCATCAGGTTTTCTTTTGTTTTCATAAAACATCTCTCCTTTTGATTGTAGATATTATCTATTGATACGCTATAAATAGCGTATAATCCTTGCAGCTCAGCCTGTTGTCCCTGTTAAATGATTAGCGGCGCCACGGGTACGTTGTATAAATATTTATTGACAAACCCCTGCGGATATTCTATAATTCTAATAGGAATTATATAAATATATCGAGAGCAAGTCAAGTCTAAATTATATAGTAATAGTAACGGATATTAGTTTGCTGAAATTATATTACCAGACCGGGCTAAATCAGTAAAGGGAAGGGATGTAAAAATGAAAACTATTAATCTCGATTATACAGCGGCAGCACCGCTTGATGAAAAAGTTCTACAGGTTATGCTGCCTTATTTTACCGAACATTACGGCAATCCTTCGAGCGGTCACAGCCTGGGCGAAAAACCGCGTGAAGCCATGGAAAAAGCCAGGTTGGATGTGGGGCGCCTGATCGGCGCTGCAGAAGACGGAACAAGCAGCATTATCTTTACTGCTTCTGCTTCCGAAGCAAACAACCTGGCCGTTAAAGGGATCATTGCAGCGGGGAAAAGGAACGGCAACCGGATTATAACTTCGGCTGTTGAACATTTTTCGATCTTAAACCAGCTCAAAAGCCTGGAGAAAGAAGGTTATGACATTGTCAGACTGCCGGTTGACAGCTCCGGGCTAATTGATCCGGGGCAGCTGGAGGAAGCCATGACCGATCAAACCATCCTTGTTTCCATCCAGGTGGCCAACCCAGAAATCGGGACCATCCAGCCGGTTGAAAAACTGGCCGCCATAGCCCGGGAAAGGGAAGTTCCCTTTCACACCGATGCTGCAGCTGCAGCGGGCTGGATTCCCCTGGATGTTGAAAAAATGGGCGTGGATATGCTCAGCCTG
>PUKV01000061.1 GCA_003550645.1 Syntrophomonadaceae bacterium
AAAATATGGAATATAAAATAAACAGCTGTTGCTTAGCTTTTTTTAAATCACGCTTTATGGTACAATATATTCATTAATACAGGCAAACCTGAAATATAATCCTGAAATCCCCGCAAAAGGAGTTTTGCTTTGTTTAATGATCGGGAAACGCGACTGGCTTTAAAAATTGTCCTGATTGCCACCGCGGTCTTTATTGCCATCTGGCTCCTGATCCAGCTGGCCCCGGTTATCTCGATCATTGTTATCGCTCTCTTTGTCGTCTACTTCATCACTCCCATGGTCAACTTCCTGATCAGCATCAAGATCAGGCCGATCCTGGCGGCCATGATCACTGCTGTTATTATCCTGATCCTGCTGTTCCTGTTGTTCTACTTATTAATTCCCGGACTGATCATGGAAGTCAGAGAACTGGTCATTTTCCTGAGCACGGAATTCATCAGGGACCTGCCGGAATTAATCTCTTACCTGGAAGAACTCGATGAAAGGTTCAACCTGCAGCTTACTGAAATTTTCGTTGAATACACCGACCAGTTTATCCGGCAGGCACCCAGCAATGTGCAGCAGCTGTTGCGTTACCTGACTGCAGTTTCTATGGGCCTGGTCACCCGGGTCTGGGTTGGCCTGGCTCTGGTCTTTGTCGTTTTCTACATGGTCCAGGATCTGGCTCATGTCCGTCAAAACCTGACCTTGATGTTCCCACAGATCTATAAAGAAAACGTCCAGCATATCCTGAATACCATCGATGAAAAAGTGGGGGCCTACGTCAGGGGAACCTTAATGAAATGCATCTTTGTCGGCTTTTTAACCTGGGTAGGCCTGACCCTGCTCGACATGCCCTTTGCCCTGATCCTGGGGATCCTGGCCGGAGCCCTGAATATTATCCTTTATATCGGACCGGTTACGGCTACCATCCCGGCCCTGCTTTTAAGTATCATGCCCGATACTCCCAGCATCCTCCTCGTTTTACTGCTTTACGTCGGGGTCCAGATTCTTGATGCCTTCGTGTTTACCCCCTTCTTCCTGGGTAAAGCCACTGATTTGAGCCCCCTGACCGTGATCGTTATCGTCCTGATCGGCGCCCAGCTGATGGGGCTTTTAGGCATCGTCCTGGCCATCCCGATCACCGCCACTTTGAAGGTGCTGCTGGTGTATTACTACCTCGAAAAACGCCGGATCGAAGCAGCGAACCATTCATCCGAAAATGGCGATCCAGGAACAGATGACGGTCAACAGGAGCATGAAAAACAGCAAGATCCCGGCCCGGACAATAAAGAGCTAGACAGCTAATTATGCCTGCCTCCTTGTAGTAACTGTCGATTGAAAGGGTAAACCTGAACAAGTCCGTTGCCCTTTAAGATTACTATGCCTGTTGCAGAATAGTTATGCGAAAGGCTGAAGCTAAGCCGATGCAGTTCCAGCCTAAATGATCAGAATGTGCAGTTATTTTAAGCAGGCTAAGTAAATGCGAATAGTTTTATTTCATACCCGGGAAGCCCTGCTGTCTCAAAGCCTCGTAAAGGACAAGGGCAACGGAATTGCCCAGGTTCAGGGAGCGGGGAATCTGGTCAACCATGGGGATGCGCAGGGTTATTTCGGCCCGATCCAGGATCGCCTGGTCCAGGCCTTTTGTTTCACTGCCGAAGACCAGGAAATCGTCGCTGCTGTAATCGATCTGGTGGTAGTAGCTGCGCCCCCGGGTGGAAAAGTAGACAAAGCGGGCCGGGGTGTATTTTTCCTTTATTTCCTGGAAACTGCTGTGCACCTCCAGGTCCAGGTATTGCCAGTAATCAAGGCCGGAACGGCGCACTTCTTTTTCAGACAGTGAAAAACCGAGCGGTTCCACCAGGTGCAGTTTCGTGCCGGTCATAACGCAGGTCCTGGCTACATTGCCTGTATTTTGGGGTATTTCCGGTTCCACCAGTACCAGGTGCATCCTTTTATCCTCTCGTCAAATATATTCACACCGTCACCGGTGCCTGCTTAACCGGCACCTGCCGGATCAAATCAGCGCTCTGTTAGATATCTAATTTTCCTTCAAGTCCTGCTTTAGTGCCTGGTTACTGCCATGCTGCAAATTAGGCGGGACCTTTGCTGGTAAAGCAGCTGCATTTTTCAGTAAGATAAAAGTTCAGCTGTCCTGCCTGCTTGAGGCAGGCCGCTGAAGCCTGAGCCCTAGATGGCGAATGCCTGGGGCAACCAAAGCGAAAGCCTGCAGCTGAGTCGCTGCTATTACCTGTGGTAAACCGTCACCAATCCAAAACAAAGCACGGCTGAACAAGAACCGCGCCTTTAACTCTGATCCCCTTTATGCACAGGATTATTTTCCCGGTTTAGCGTTTCATTGAAGTGCTTTAACTTTTTCAGCACCTTTTCATTGAAACTGCCCCTGCTAAATGCGCCTTTTTTAGTGAGCGTTCCCGGCTTCAGTCCGCTCAGTAGCTCAATTCCATCATCTACCGTGTCGATGGTATAAATGTTGAAATCACCCTTTTCAACTGCTTCCACCACTTCTTTTTTGAGCATCAACGATTTTTGATTCTGGCCGGGAATAATAACGCCCTGCTTGCCGGTAAGCCCCCTGGTTTTGCAGGCCATGAAGAAACCTTCAATCTTTGTACTCACACCGCCGACCGGCTGGATCTCCCCTTTCTGGTTGATCGAACCGGTCACGGCTAAGTCCTGCCGGAGAGGGACTTCAGCAAGGCTGGAAAGCAGGGCAAACAGCTCGGCAGCAGAAGCGCTGTCTCCATCTACACCCCCGTAAGACTGCTCAAAACAGAGGCTTGCTGTTAAATTCAGCGGGATCAGAGTTCCGTACTTCATACCCAGGTAACCATTCAGGATCATGATCCCTTTACTGTGCAACCTGCCGCTGAGCTCGCTCTCCCTTTCGATATTGATGATCCCTTTGCGCCCCAGGTAGGTTGAAGCGGTGATCCGCGAAGGACGCCCGAAGCGGTAATCGCCCTGGTCAATAACAGAGAGGGCGTTAACCTGGCCATTTTTTTCCCCCTCCAGGTCGAGAAGGATCATGCCTTCCTTTATTAAATCGACGATTTTTTGCTCATACTTGTTGGAGCGGTAGATCATTTCTTCCAGCGCTTTTTCCACGTGGTCTCTGCCCACCAGCTTGGCGCCGTCAATTTCAGCCCAGGCATCGGCCTCAAACAGCAAATCCACGATCTCGTTGAACCTGGTGCTTAATTTATCCTGGCTGCCAGCCAGGCGGTTGCTGTATTCGACAATTTCCACCACGGCGTACCGGTCAAAATGGCGCAACCCCTGCCTGGTGCAGTGGAAAGAGATGAAGCTGGCCATCCTGGTGACATAATCATCCCGGCACTCCATCTCGATATCAAAATCGGATTTTACCTTAAACAATTTCTGGAAATCTTCATCATAGTGGTAAAGCAGGAAGTAGATAAAGGGGTTTCCGATCATAACTACTTTAACATCTAGCGGAATTGGCTCAGGCCTGAGGGTGGACATGGCCACCAGGCCGAAGTGCTCGCTGATATTTTCAATCCTGATCTCGCTCGTTTTAAGCACCCTTTTTAAGACTTCCCAGGATTGGATCGAGGTCAGGACATCCCGGGCCTGCAGGACCAGGTAGCCTCCGTTAGCCCGGTGCAGGGCGCCGGCCTTGATCATCGTAAAATCTGTGGTTACCGTGCCAAAGCGGTTTTCGTATTCCACCCGCCCCAGTAAGTTATAATAGGAAGGGTTGGTTTCATAAACCATGGGAGCCCCCTCTGTTTCCCGGTTATCCACCAGCAGGTTGACCATATAGCGCCGATCGGACTGATCCTGGCCCTGCTGGCGCAGCCACATCATCGGATTCTGCTGATCTTCCTCATCACTACGGAAATCGGAAAGGTTGGACAGGACGTCTTCCTGAAAAGCTTCCAAATACTTAATTACTTCAGGAAAATCGGCATATTCATCCTTTAATTCATTAAACAGGTGCCCCAAGGCAGCCATGCCCACTTCCTGGTCCAATTCCTTCAGTTTTTCTTTTAATTCTTTTTCCAGTTTTTGGACCTTACGCATAATTTCCATGGCCTTGATCTGGACCTCATTAGAATTCTTTTCCAATTCATCCTTCGTTTCCTGGTCCAGCTTGGAGTACTCATCTTCATCGATTTGTTCCCCGTCCTGGAGGGGGATAGTTACAAACCCGGAACTGGTCCGCTTGAGGTTAACCCCCTTTTCCTGCGCAACTTTGTTCAATTCATCAAGCAGTTCGGCCCGGGCATCCTGGAATTCCTTGACATGGACCGATTTCTGCTGTTCATAATCTTCACCGTCAAAAGCCTTGGGAATATTTTCTCGCAAATCTTCTACCAGTTCTTCGATCTGGTGGCGAAACTCCGCTCCCTTGCCGGCGGGGAAATTCAGGGCAATCGGTTCCCCGGGGTGTTCAAAATTATACACATAAACCCAATCATCGGGGACCGCTTCCTCCGCTGATATTTTTCCCACGATCGACCGGGCATAACTGGACTTCCCGGTTCCGGTCAACCCGGTCATGAAAATATTATAGCCGGGGCGCTTTATCCGCAAGCCAAACTCGGTGGCCTGAACCGCCCTCTCCTGACCGATCATTCCTTCAAGCGGTGCAACCTCAGCTGTTGTTTCAAATCCTGCTTCCTCCAGGTCACAGCTTAACCTGATCTCGCTGCTGTTTAAATGCTTTATGGACACTAATTACCTCTCCTTTCCCTGGCGTAAACACAGAGATCTTCCAAAAAACAGCTGCCGCACTGCGGGCGGCGCGACTGGCATAAACTCCGCCCGTGGGCGATCAAGCGATGGTGAGTATCGCTCCATTCATTGACCGGTATCACCTGCTCCAGTTGTTTTTCAACTACTTCCACATTACCGCTGTCGGCCAGGCCCAGCCTTTTTGAAACCCTGAATACGTGGGTGTCCACGGCTATGGCCGGCTTTCCATAAGCACTGCTGATTATAATGTTGGCCGTCTTCCTGCCCACCCCGGGTAAATTGATTAGTTCAGCACGCTCATCAGGAATGCGGCCGCCGTATTGATCGACAATTACCCTGGCCGCTTCCACCAGGTAGCGGCTCTTGTGGCGGTAGAGCCCGCACCTTTTGACAAAATGCTCAAGCTCAGCTGGTTTTATCCGGGACAAATCATAAATGGAAGGAACTGCCTTAAACAAATCAACGGTGATTTTATTAACCTGCTCGTCCGTAGTCTGGGCGGACAGCACGGTCGCTACAAACAGCTGGTAAGGGTTATCGTATTTCAAACCCGTTTTCGCCCCCGGGTAATGTCCGGCAAGCCTCTTCAATACCAGCCTGATTCGTTCTTTTTCTTCCATCCCGCAAAGTGGCATACAATATTATAGATCGCCAGCCACATTCGGTAAAGACTGAATCACAAAAACTTTTGTG
>PUKV01000259.1 GCA_003550645.1 Syntrophomonadaceae bacterium
CGCCGGTGCCGTACACGATTTGTCACTTTCATTTCCCCTAGAACCAGTCTTTTTGCAGCAAGAAATCTATGAGGTTTTTATGAATGATCCCTTTCCTGCTGAAATCAAAACTATCAAGACTCAGGACCAGCTTGGGATAGTTATCCTGGATGCCGGCCAGGATTGAAAATTCACGCCTGGCAACGGATTGATCCGCTATGAGGTAAGCAACTTGAATATATATTTTTTGATTATGTTTTTCAGCAATAAAATCTACCTCTTTCTCTTTAAACTTTCCCACATAGACGTTAAAATCTCTGCGCAGAAGCTCCAAGCAAACAATGTTTTCAAGAACCTGGTTGATATCTCTCTCATTATGGCCATAGATTGCTTCTCTAATACCCTGATCGGCCATAAAGATTTTTTCCTGGAACTTAAGTAACCCCTTACCTTGAATATCAATGCGCGGCAACAGGTAAAGCAGGCAGGCCTCCCGGGCATACGCTATATAGTTATAAATAGTTTCTAAAGAGAGTGTTCTTTTTGCATTTTTGAGATATTTTATAAGATTTGGGCCTGAAAATGAATTTGCCACATTTGCCAAAAGGTATGTTATGATCCGCTCAAGCAGTTCAATATCTCTAATTGAATATCTGGCAACAATATCTTTTAAAATGATTGATCTGTAGATATCTTTTAAGTATTCTAAAGCAGGTTTTTCGTCAAGCTCATGATCATGGAGAAATGGCATGCCCCCCAACTTGAGAAAATTTTTGAAATCTTGTTCCAGGGGCCGATCAATTTCTTTTTCATGCTTCATATTCACTATTTCTTGAAATGAAAAGGTATAAACAGGTATTTCTACGTAGCGGCCGACTAAATAGGTTGCCATCTCCCCAGACAACAGTTTGGAGTTTGATCCTGTAATGTAAAGATCGCAAATTAAATCAACCCGGAGCGAATTAACCATTCTTTCCCAACCATTTAACTCCTGTATTTCATCAAGGAAAATATATAGTTTACCATTTTTGTTTGCAGCAAAGTCTTTCAGTTCGTCGTATATACTATTAATATCGCGATTTGCATAAGTCATGCTTTCAAAATTAATTGAATAGATCTGGTTCTCTAAAACTCCATCTGCAACCAATTCTTGTTGGATAAGTTTCAGTAAAGTTGACTTGCCGGAACGACGAATACCTGTCAATACTTTAACAAGATCTTTATTGAAAAAAGGCCGAATCTTTTCTAGATAAGTTTCCCTATTGATCATATCCACCACCACCTGCCATTATATTAGCAGACTATACCGTAAACTTCAAGTTAAATGTTAATTAGTTTACGGTATAACGTAAACTTATACAGGCTTAAGGTGAAGTCACTTCGATGAGAGCCTCTGCTGTACAGTTTAATCAGGGCTATTAACTTTGGCTGTATAAGAAGCTATGCATGCAAGAAAAGGAGTTTGTGGCATGATATGATTAAATAAATTTTCTATATCCTTAATAAATGCTTGGAGGTGATCATTTGAGAACAAAAAGAATAATTAAAGATTACAGGTTGTCCAACTTGCTGGACGAACTTGAAAGCGGCCTTAAACAAATATATGGCCATAGCCTTAAAAAGATTATCCTCTATGGATCTTATGCCAAAGAGCAGCAAGAACAGGGTTCTGACCTCGATATAATGGTTTTATTGGAGATGGAGGACAAAGCTATAAAGAAATATGATGAAGCAGTACTTGAGCTTACTGTTGACCTGACCACACGTTATGGAATCTATGTATCTGTTGTTAAGAACAATGCTAAATTCTTTGATGAATGGGCTGATGTACTGCCTTACTTCAAAAACGTAAAAACTGAAGGGATAAACCTATATGGATGACAAAAAAAGAACTCTTGCAGAGTACCGGTTTATCGATTGTATTGAACAATATATCGAGAATAACTTTTAAGTACGCAAGATCGAATGAAAGTAACTCTGGATAGATCATTTTAAGCTCCAAGGTGCAGTTGAAAGAAGCAGCAATTTCGCAATGCAATTTTGTGGCAAGGGGTTAAAAAGGATTTCTGATAACCAGGTCACCGATAGACTGGCCGCTATTTAAATCTTCAGTCCACAAAACACTACAACCCGTCTTTTGGGCGCTGTTAACTATCATTGCATCCCAAAAGGAAATGCTATTACCTTTCTTTAGCTCGATTGCTCTTTGCAGGTCTTTTAGTCCCGGGCGGTGCAGGTGCCACTGGCCCAGGTCACTGACAACTTGTGCTGCCAGCTCCGGGCTGATTGGGCGGAGCAATTTTTTGGTCATATTAACATAGAGTTCCTGCAGCACCTGCATGCTAACTACTCCCTGCCGGGAATTCCACAGGGCAGAAATAAGCTGCCTGGCTTTACTGCCTTTTTCCGTTGACGCTGAATCATAGGCATAAAGAAATATATTAGTATCGACAAACTGCTTCTGGTTTTTATCCGCGCTCATATATATCCTCCCTTGACCATTCTACCTTTCCCTTTAGACCAAAATCGATACCCTCTTCCATGAGTAAAAGCTGCCTTTCTTCTGCCTGCTTGTATCTTTCTTCCTGGCGAACAAGATCTTCGATATATTCCGTGAGCAGGCCGGAAAGGGACTGTTCTTTTGAAACAGCCAGATGCTTAGCTTTTTTCAGGGTTTCTTTTGGAATGGACAGGGTTATATTTTGCCGCTCCACAAATATCACCTCCACGTATATAAGTGTAACACATTAATACGTGAAAAGCTATTACTGTGACAGACAGATCTACCCAGGAGTGTTTTCCATTGTTTGTACATATTGCCTCTACCGGCAAGGGTATTAAGCTTAGAGCCGCTGAAATCTTTATAGCCGTTTCATTCTGCCTGGAAGTAAAAACTGGCTTTTATGGCTTGATCAGCCCGGTCAATATTGACAGCTTTAACAGGTGGTGCCATAATGGTTTCATAGTGGAATATAACAAGGGCGGTGATGCAGTTGGCTAATATTACAGTAAAAAACATCCCTGATGATCTATATGAAAAGCTTAAAAGAAGCGCAAAAAGTAAACGGCGCAGCATAAACCAGGAGATAATAGTATGCATTGAAAACAGTGTTCAGAAAGAAGCGAGTGCCCCTGATCAGTTAATCGAAAAGGCCCGGCGTTTACGCAGAAAAACAGCAGGTTATTCTGTTAAAAATGAAGAACTTAATCAAATCAAAGGATCTAAACGCTTATGATTGTGGTTGATACTAATATAATTAGCTACCTTTTCTTAACCGGTGAGTATTCAGAGCAAGCAGAAAAAATACTGCTTAAAGATGAAAACTGGGCGGCTCCGTTATTGTGGCGAAGCGAGTTTAGAAATGTTCTTGCCCGGTATATCCGCAAAAAAATATTGCCCCTTGATGATGCCAAAGAAATTATGGAAAGCGCATCTTTATTAATGGAGGCCAATGAATATGATGTAGATTCAGCGCAGGTGTTAGATTTAGTAAATAGCAGCAACCTGTCTGCATATGACTGCGAATTTATTGCGCTGGCCAAAGACCTCGGCTGTAAATTGGTTACCGCTGACCAAAAAATCGCTGCACAGTTTTCCGGTTGCGCCGTATCAATTCAGGCTTTTTAAGCAGCCGGTTTAATGCCGTTTCTAAATTTAAAAAAAGCCAGTGCCTTTTGGTGGTGAATCCAGGTTCAGGCCTAATTATGGTTTACCCGGTTTATGTCACCATGAACAGGGGTTTACAGCGGTATTGCAATGCTGTATAAGCAGGCCCTGCTAATTCCATTAAAAGTAATCCACATTATGCACAGAGTTATCCACAGAATAAACCTTGATCCAGGCTGTTTTCCCCCGGTTTTAAACAATAGCAACAAGCCGTTAACATAAGATTGCTGTCCGGGGCAATAAAACAGGCCTGGCAGTTAACCCAGGCCCAGGCCGGGATAGGCATTTAAATCAAGGCCGGCGAACTGTTTTTGCCGGTAGCGGGGATAGGCGGCAGCGGCAATCATGGCCGCATTGTCGGTGCACAGCTCCGGCGGGGGGTAACGCAGGGTCACTTGCGGCAGGGCTGAACGCAGGCGGGTGTCCATTTGCCGGCGCAGGTGGCTGTTGGCCGCTACCCCGCCAGACATCAGGACCGAGCTGGCTTGATAAGCGCGGGCGGCTTTAATAGTTTTTTCCACAAGCACGTCAACCAGGGCTTGCTGGAAGGAGGCTGCCAGGTCGGGGAGATAAACCTCCTGGCTGCGCTGGCGGGACCGGTGCAGGTGGTTTATCACCGCCGTCTTGAGGCCGCTGAAGCTAAAATCAAAGCGCCCTTGTTCGCCGAGCCAGGCCCGGGGGAAATCGATCGCTTCCGGGTCGCCTGCTTTAGCCAGCTTATCGATTAACGGGCCGCCCGGGTAACCCAGTTCTAAAACCCGGGCCACCTTGTCGAAGGCTTCGCCGGCGGCGTCGTCGCGGGTGTGGCCAAGGGAAGTAGAGCAGCCGGGGGCTTCGATTAAAAGCAGTTCGGTGTGGCCGCCTGAGACGATCAGGTTGACGGCCGGGTAGCTGATTTCTTCGCCGCCGAGGTGGTTGGCATAGAGGTGGGCTTCCAGGTGGTTGACGGCTATGAGCGGCAGGCGGCAGGCATAGGCCAGCGCCTTGGCCGTGGCCACCCCGACCAGTAGAGCCCCTACCAGGCCGGGTCCGTTTGCTACAGCGATAGCCTGCAGGTCATTGAAAGAGGCTCCCGCCTCCTGCATGGCTTCGTCGATCAACGGGTTGATCATGCTCAGGTGATGGCGGGAGGCAATCTCAGGGACCACCCCGCCGTAGCGGGAATGCAGTTCCACCTGGGAAGAAACCAGGCTGCTCAAGATCTCTTTACCGTCTTTCACCACGGCGGCGGCAGTTTCATCACAGGATGTCTCAATACCCAGGATCAGGGCAGGTTGATTATTCATGGCCCCCTCCTTTCCAGGTCTCCTCAGGCAAATTGAGGTTGTTCCTGGTCATGATCAAAGCGTCCTCATCGGTATAATAGTGCCTGCGGCGCCCCAGCACCTCAAACCCGAGTTTTTTGTAAAAGTTGAGGGCGGCAATGTTGCTGGGGCGCACTTCCAGGGTCAGGCAGCCGGCTTCGCGGGAGCCGGTCATCTCCACCAGGGCCCCGATCAGGCGGGAGGCCACGCCTTTGCGGCGGTACTGCCCGGTCACGGCCAGGGTAGTGATGTGGATCTCGTTTAAAACCACCCAGGCCCCGATGTAGCCGATCACTTCCTGCTCACAGCGGGCCACCAGGTAAAGGGCCAGGTGGTTGGTTTCAATTTCGGTCTGGAAGGAATGGATCGACCAGGGGTCGCGGAAGGATTCCTTTTCAATGACCGTAACTGCAAGTAAGTCTTGATGGGTCATCGGCTCGATGGTAATTGGAAG
>PUKV01000073.1 GCA_003550645.1 Syntrophomonadaceae bacterium
AACAAGGGCCAAACCAAACACGCAGATAGTTAATATTTTATTCACCCTGGAGTTCCTCCAATTCATTCTGCGCTGTATCATAGTACCCATCTTCTTCATCAACCAGCAGATAATACTCAATTGCCTTGTCATTATCTCCGAGCAGGTAGTGGGTGCGTCCAAGGACAAAAGCCAGGGGTTCAATATCACCGTAGCTTTCTTTCACTTCCGTTTCAAGCTCAAGAATTTCATTAAGGTAGCGCTCGGCCTGGTTATGTTCTCCTTCCTGGATCAAGAACTCAGCCAGCTGTAGCCTGGACATAGCCGGCTGGAAGTAACTATTCCCCACGAACGGACGCAGCTCCATCAAGGAATCCAGGTATTTTAAACCCTCTTCAACATCAACATACTGCATGAGCAGGTTGCCGTAACGGGACACATAACGAGGGTTGAACGGCTCAAGTTCATAAGCCCTTTCAGCCAGTTCGAGCATATCATCTATTTCCGCTGGAGACTGGGTCCTGTGGAATCGATCTTCTATCAGCACATTCAAATTATGGTAATTATCTGTCCGGTAAGGATCTGTTCGCATCGCACTTTGCATTTCAATCATGGCCTGCTTGTAATTTCCTCTTTCCATGTGTTCCTGGGAGCGCCATGTAGCATAGAGCCCATGAATAAGGGAAAGAGTGTAGGCAAGCAGGACTACCCCTCCTATTAACCCGGCGAGGCCGATATAAAAACCGCGGCTCTGAGCGTGGCGTTTATCCTTACCAGTTTTCACAAACCAGTTGTCCTGATCAAGGCTGCGCCCGGCTCCCAAAAGGACAAAGAGAAAAACACCCACGGCAGCCAGGGAAAAGTTCCAGTCAATCAAGCTGTGTGCACCCAGGGCGGCAACGGGGATAAATGAAGCCGTCCAGTACTGCCAGACTCTTGAAGAAGCCCCGGCCCTGACACAGTTGCGAATAAAGGCCGCGGCAAAACTTATCCATATGCCCGCGAAAGCCAGAAAACCAAACAACCCGGCTTCGATCCAGACCTGCAGGAAGTGGTTATGCACCTCACTGGAACTGTACGGGAAGTCCTGGTAACTACGGTAAAGGGCATTCCACCCCCCGCCGCCCGTACCAAGCAGGGGATAATCTCTGATAATTTTGACAGAATCGACATAAAAATCGACGCGACGATCAAGGTTTCGATCGAGGGAGTAGGAGAACAGGCGGTTATAAAACCGATCAGGGAGTACGCGGTTAAAAGCGAAACTTAAATGTTGTTCGCCCTCCGCACCTGTTAGGGTAACATTCCTGGCGGTAACTGAGGTACCGGGGTAACGATTATAGAGATGGACGACCAGGCGGCGGGCCTCTTCGCTGGTATTGAAGGTAAGCTCTTTGCTCTCCCAGCCATCCGTTGTAACCCCGAGCTGCTCGATCAACTCGATATCACTATATCCTTCAACCCCTTCAAGCCCCCTGACACCCCAGACGTAGTCCGAGGAGTCGCTCTCTGGTTGACCCTCTTTCCGGGCGTTAATGTCAAGGGCTAGGCGGTATTCCTGCTCCGGGGCCACATCGCTGATAATCTGCTCTACTTTCTCTTTTCTATCCTCTTCACCGGCTGCTTTTTCAAGATGGATCGGTCCTGTGGCAGGAACTATAACTAGCACTACCAGGGCAACTGCAAAAGCTGCTGCCACCGCACCGGCCAGGGCCAGGCGGACCCGGCGGCTTCGGCTAAGATAAAGTTCGGCACCAAAGCCAAGGACAACAACAGCGGCCAGGGCGACCAGGATGATAATCCAGGCCTGCCCGGGCTCACCGGCTCGAAAAGCAGGATCGGCCAGGAAAGCGGCAGGTACCGCCGCAACGGCTGTGACGGCCAGGTACAAAAATGAACGCACTCTTTCTCCGGGAGGAGCAACAGCAATTAATAAGATGGCCAGGATAGGAAGCAGTAACCATGCTCCACGGGAAAAAGTGAGGATAACCGTAATTAGCATCAATCCTGCAGGGATGAGATACAGGACTCTGTAGACCTTGCCGGCTAATGGGGCGAGTCCGAGCGCCATCAGGTACGCAGCCATCAGGTAAGCTGCAGCAGTATTCGCATATCCCATCGGAGAAGCAATCCGGGCATCTGCATATGCCCCGGCAAATTCCCAGTATCCGGCAGCAGCACCGAGGCTGGCCAGGGTAACCACAAAAGCAGCCCCGAGACATAAATGCAAAAGCAAGCTCAAGCCGGGAGGGACTACAGATGAATCATCTGCTTGTGCCGCTTTTTGGTCGGGCTTATCATCCGCAGACTCCAGCGGTTTTTTCATAGGCAGCCACCAGTAACGACATATTTCAATTGCAGCAAGGTAAACAACTAGATAGGAAACAATTTTGAGAAGCTCTTCCAGTGCATCACGCTTATGAACGGCAACAAAAAAGGAAACCAGGTAGGCCAGCAAAAGCACGACCAGGCAAACATCAAGAGGCGACTCAATTAAGCGTCCATCCCTGGTGGAGAGGCGGAATAAGCCCCATATGATCAAAAGGCCGAAGATTACTGCCTTGGCAATCAGCAGTTCACGCGGGAAAAATAAGCCGCGCTCAAAAGGCCCTATAAATAGCAATCCTGAAACAATCGCCAGTATTATTATAGGCCCGGCTTTTTGTATCCATGTTAGAAAGCCTCGCCCTTTTACAGGGTCGGCTGGTTTGCTTTTGCCCTGACTGGTTTTTTTAATATCCGGTTTAGCCTGCTTTTTCTTTTTTTCCTTACCCGATCCTTTGCGTGGCATGTTCTCCTCCACAGTTCAGTTCAAGTTCCATGGGTATAATCATGGGTATAATTATTTCTACAATAATTATCTTGTTCCTTTTTCATTACTTAAATGGCTGCCCGAATAATTCCGAGCAGCCATGCCTGGATCATTTTAATGATTCAACCTGAAACGCCTTATCGCCTGCTCTTACATGAGCGCTATTTCAACCAGGGTGGTGGTAGAGTTATTCCTCGTATATATCATCAGGAACATTGTCTTCGTAAGTGTTGTCATCAGGATCACTTACTTCCAGGGCTGCTCCTTCTGCCTTATAAATGGCACCACCGCTGCTCGAACGGTTTCCTTCAAAGATGTTGTTATTCATGGTCACGATAGCATCATAAACAGCATATATTCCTCCACCATCGCGCCGGGCATCGTTATTATTAATGTTGTTATCTTCTAAAAGCATTGATGCCGCCTGGATGTAAAAACCGGCTCCATTTCTTTCGGCATTATTATCGCTGATATCATTGTTAATTATTTCAGGGGCGGAACCTTCGATAACAACTATACCTCCACCGTTACGAGAGCGGTTGTCGGTTATGACATTATTTTCAAAACGCGGCTCTGATTCCATAAAGATAAATACTGCTCCGGCAGCTTCAACTGAGCTGTTACCAATAATCATATTATCTTCAAACACAGGTGAAGATTCAAGGTAGACGGAAACAGCACCACCCCGAGACTCAGCGTCGTTATCATTGATGTCATTACCTGAAACAAAGGGAGAGGCCTTGAATATGTAGATCCCGCCGCCAGCCTGGTGGGCAGTGTTATTTAATATGGTATTGTTTAATATGTTCGGATCAGCTTCAAAAATTGAAAACCCACCACCGTTTTGGGCCCGGTTATTGGAAATAGTATTACCTTCAAAGCTGGCAGGCTCATCCCCCTGACCACTGACAGCAATACCTCCACCGCTTCTCTCGGCCACATTGTCACTTATTTCGTTGTTAACAATACTAACGTCTGATGAGTGGGCGAGAAACAAACCTCCACCACCACCCGTCGAAGTATTATCGCTGATCTTGTTGCTGCTTATGACCGGGGAAGAATTGTGGACCAGGATACCGCCGCCTCTTTAAGCAACGTTTTTCACAAAGGTGTTGTTTTCGACAGTGGGCGAACTTTCATTCATGATAATCATGCCGCCACCGTAATAAGCTTCTTCTTCCCTGGTTTCGTCATCCACAGTAAACTCAAGGGTGGCTCTTTTACCTCCGCCGCCGGTAATGGTGAAGCCGGATATTAGCGCTTCTTCGCTTTCTCCATTTTCAAAAGTGACAACGGATCCGGTCCGCCCACCGTCTATAACGGTTTGCTCCCTGACATCCCTGTCTTCCGGATCGGTACTGCGAAGGGTAATATTTTTCCCCTCAAAATTTATGTTCTCATTATAGGTTCCGGTACTAACGACAATAACATCTCCATCGTCCGCTGCATCTATGGCACCCTGGATCGATGAGTAGTCACCTGGTACAGTTATCGCACCCTCTTCTATCGCTCCGCTCCCTGTATCTTCATCACAACCTGAAAAAACGACAAGCATGATGATCAGCATAATCGCTACCAGGGCAATGCCAAAAGGGTGCCTGGTAATACCTGTATTCATTTAAAGACCTCCATTCTGCTCCAACATTTTAGACAACTAAGACAAAGGTTTTCAGGCAGTCCTCGATGCCCGAAAACCCTTACCTGGTGGACGTGAGGGGACTCGAACCCCTGACCTCTTGAATGCGAGCCAAGTGCTCTCCCAACTGAGCTACACGCCCTCGCAGGGGTATTATAGCAAATAGCGATCTATTAAGCAATAGAATAAAAAAGCATGAAAAGCATGGGGTCAGGTCTTGAAATATCACTGGAAGACATGCCCCACATGTTCATGTCTTTTATTATAGCGCTGGGTATAGGTACCGTTAAGCTGCCTCATGCCCGGGGAAAGATTGCCTTCGGGTGTTTCTACAAGGAGATGGTAGTGGTTATCCATTAGACAGTAAGCATGGCAAATCCAGTTGTATCTTTTGACAACCTCGGAGAGGAGTTTAAGGAAGTTTTCGCGATCCCGATCATCGTGGAATATATTGTTCCTGGCATTTCCTCTTGTTGTTATGTGGTAGACTGCTCCGGGATATTCGATGCGTAATTGTCTCGCCATGATGTATATATAATAGCATAGATTCAATGAAAAGTAGAAGCAATACTTATATATTTTTCAAATTCTTTCGTTTCAAATCCTGCTTTCATTTTTACAAAAACTAAAAAACTAGCAATTCAAGACCTGGCCCCCACTATTAACTTAGTGGTGGAGGCGGCGGGAATCGAACCCGCGTCCGAAGGCCTGGCTGCAGAAGCCTCTACAAGCTTAGTCCCGGCTTTGTTTCTCGCGCTGTCGGCTCCCCGGAACAGGATCCGACTGCGCCAGTCCCTTTAGGTTTCCCGCGACAGCGGAGGGACAGCCGCTGCAGCGGTAGGCCGGTTTTTTGACACCCCTGTTCTTTCCCCCGGCCAGGGAAAGGAGGGATGCGCTGCTTTATTTAAGCAGCGAGTGCGTAATTCGGTTTGGCGTCTATAGCCGTT
>PUKV01000142.1 GCA_003550645.1 Syntrophomonadaceae bacterium
CAGGATCAAGCAGGATATAAGAGCAGTAAAAGACAGGGACCCGGCGGCTAAAAGCACCCTGGAGGTCCTTCTTTGCTACCCGGGCCTTCATGCCCTGCTGGCCCACCGGGTGGCCCACTTCTTTTTCCGGCGCGGTATGGTACTGCTGCCAAGGATGATTTCGCACCTGTCGAGGTTTATGACCGGGATTGAGATTCACCCCGGGGCCCGGATCGGGAGATCTTTCTTCATTGATCATGGAATGGGTGTGGTGATCGGGGAAACAACAGAAATCGGTTCTAACGTGACCCTTTACCAGGGGGTGACCCTGGGTGGGACCGGCAAAGAAACCGGTAAAAGACACCCGACTATTGGTAACAACGTGGTCGTAGGCGCCGGGGCCAAGGTTCTGGGACCGATTGAGGTGGGCGACAACAGCCGTGTTGGGGCCGGTTCTGTGGTTTTGCAGTCTGCCCCGGCGAATGCTACCGTGGTTGGTATCCCCGCCCGGGTGGTTTATTACAACGGCGAAAAAGTGCCTTCCATCAACCTGAACCACACCGATATGCCCGACCCGGTAGCAGAAGCCTTAAACCGGCTCCAGGAGCAGGTCGACCAGCTTCGCTGTCAGAAACTGGACTGCAGCCAGCTAGATCTAGAAAATGGAGGGATGTGCAAAAGTGGCCATCAAAATATATAATACTCTCACTCGCAGCAAAGAAGAACTTAAACCCGGGGCCCCTCCCCTGGTTACATTTTATGTTTGCGGTCCCACCGTATATGACTATATCCATATCGGCAATGCCAGGATATTTATCACCTTTGATGTAGTCAGGCGGTACCTGGATTACCGCGGTTATAAAGTTAAGCTGATCCAAAACTATACCGACATAGATGACAAGATGATCAACCGGGCCAACGAAGAGGGTGTTGCCGTCAGGGAGCTGGCCGACCGGTATATCAAGGCTTATGAGGAAGATGTAGGCGCTTTAAGGGTGCGTGCCGCAGATGTAAAGCCCAAGGCCACCGATCATATTCCCCAGATTATTAAACTGGTGGAACGCCTGCTTGAAAATGGTTATGCCTATGAGATTAACGGAGATGTTTATTTTGATACCGGCAATTACCCCCGGTATGGCCAGCTTACCCGGCAGAAGAGGGATGAGCTTCTGTCCGGGGCCCGGGTGGAACCGGGTGAAAAGAAAAAAAACCCGCTGGACTTTGTGCTCTGGAAGCAGAAGAAAGAAGGAGAACCGGCCTGGGAAAGCCCCTGGGGTGAAGGGCGTCCTGGCTGGCACATTGAATGCTCGGCCATGTCTACTTATTACATAGACGATACCCTCGATATTCATGCCGGCGGGGCGGATTTGATTTTTCCCCACCACGAGAATGAAATAGCCCAGACCTGGGGAGCTGACCAGCGGCCGCTGGCCCGTTACTGGATGCATGCCGGGTACCTCAACATAGAAGAACAAAAAATGTCCAAGTCACTGGGTAACGTATTGACCGTGCGCAGTTTGCTGCAGGAACATGATCCCTTCGACCTGCGCTTTTTAATTTTATCGGCACATTACCGCAGCCCTTTAAATTTTAGTGATGAACTCGTGCACCAGAGCCGTTCCGGCCGGCTGCGCCTGCAGGAAATGGTCAATAACCTGCTCAGCGCACTGGATTCGGCCGGAGATGCTGCGAGCGAACAGGAAAGGGTACTGCGAAAAGACCTGGAAGATGCAAAAGCCCGCTTTGTTGAGGCGATGGATGATGATTTTAATACCGCCGATGCCCTGGGTGTCATATTTGACCTGGCCCGCAGCTGCAATATCTATATTAAAGAGGCGTATCCTTATAACAAGGATCTCTTGGAAGAAGTACTCCGTTTTTACCGGGATATTAATGATATTTTTGAACTGGTGGACATCAGCGAGCCCGAAAGTTTGGATGATGAAATTGCAGAGAAGATTGCCCGCCGGGAGCAGGCCCGGGTAGAAAAGGATTTTGCCACTGCCGATCAAATCCGTGATCAACTGCTGGAAAGGGGTATAATTCTCGAGGATACACCCCACGGGACCCGCTGGAAGAAGAAATAGCAGGAATGATCGGATTGGCCTGATTTGCCCGGTAAGGACGTTTGTAAAAAGCCGGGCTGTGGAGCAAACAGGGTTTGCGTGGTTTGTTAAGCGGTATTGTAAATACTTAAGCCATAAACCTTTTTAAATGCTAAGCAGCTTCATGATAGCGGTTCGAATGTCCCTTAAAGTATAGCTATAAGACTGCAGGATAGAAGATGGACTTGTTCCCTGTGGCTTAGCGGGCTATGCCTCAATAGTTAAGAGATAGTTTAATAGTCAAGAGTTAATTTAAAAGGATTATTATTAGCACTTCTTAAATCGGGGGTAAGAATATGGCCTACATCAGGGAAAGGACTATAGAATCGGCCTGGAGAATGGTGCTCTGGAATTGTGCCCGTTACGGTTACAGCTACCAAATTAAGAAAGGCAGCTATGAAGGGCAGCTGCGCAAGCAGCTCAATCACCTCACCGTTGTGATCGAGGAACCCTACACCCGCCCCCTGGCAGTGTGGCTTCCTGAAAACTGCGGTATCCCGGCGCCAACTTCAGAAGAAAGGATCCAAAATTACTTCTACGATTACCTGGCCACCAACACCAAGACCGATGCGGAGGATTACACCTACGGGCAGTTTATCGCTCCCAAGCTTCCTCAGTTGATCGATCTGCTCAATGAATCCAGGGGGGCAACCAACCAGGCCTGTCTTAATATCGGGGGGGCGGAAAATATCGATTTAAATGATCCGCCCTGCCTGAGGGTGATCGACCTGAAGGTGGTGGACGGGCAACTGAACATGTCCCTTTTTTTTCGATCCTGGGATATATTCGTCGGTTTTCCCGAAAACCTGGGCGGGCTGCAGTTACTGAAAGAGTATATCCTGATGCATCTTGATTTTCCGGTGGAAGATGGCTCCATAACTGCTTATTCTTCCGGGGCTCATATATATGAGCAGTACTTCCCCATTGTTAATATATTAAATGTTCATCGATGTTAAGGCGGGATAAAAAATGAAGGGCAAAGACCGGTTTTCATCACGTGACAGACCTGGTGATCCCCGGGAAGAAGCTGGCCAGGAGCATGGTCCCCTGGAAGAAGAGGAGCAGGAAGAATTAATTGCCGGAAGGCAGGCTGTCCTGGAGGCCCTGCGTTACAGCAAACCGGTCACTATCCTTCTGGCTGAAGGGTTGAAGGGGGCGGTGATAGATGAAATTACCCTCCTGGCCCGCCAGAGGAAGGTGCCGGTAAAGCGGCTGTCTCGCAATGAGTTTGATCAAATCGCCGGTGACATTGCCGGCAACCAGGGTGTGGCCGCTTATGTGCCGCCTTTCCAGTACTGCTCCCTGAGCAGGTTGATCAATATTACCCGTGAATCCGGCAGGGATCCGTTTTTAATCATGCTCGACCACTTAGAAGATCCCCAAAACCTGGGGGCGGTAATGCGAACTGCGGATGCCGCCGGGGTGGATGGCTTGATTATCCCAGACCGGCGGGCGGCCGGGGTGACTGCTGCAGTCCGTAAGGTGGCTGCAGGAGCGGCGGAAAGGTTGCCGGTGGCCCTGGCCGGCAATTTGAACCGCGCTGCCGAGGTGTTGAAAAAGGAAGGGTTCTGGCTTTACGGGGCAGAAGCCGACGGCAGGGAACTATATTACCGGGCCGATTACCGCCGGCCCCTGGTCCTGGTAATCGGGTCGGAGGGTAAGGGGTTGTCACGGTTGGTGCGCCGAAACTGCGACCTGGTATTGTCTATCCCCATGCCGGGCAGAACCGGTTCGCTCAATGTAGCGGCTACAACAGCCATTCTAACCTACGCAGCCCTCGCCCAGAGGGAGGGATGGACTAGTTGAGCCTTCCGGTCCTGATCATAGATGGTTATAATATAATCGGGGCCTGGGAAGATCTGAAGCAAATAAGAGACAGGGACATGGGCAGCGCCCGGGATCAGCTGATATCAATTATGGCCGGCTACCGGGACTGGGCCTGGGACAGGATTATCATTGTTTTCGATGGTATGAGTTATGCCTGGGAAGAAGTAGATGGAGTCGAGGTTGTTTTTACCGGGAACCGGGAAACAGCAGATACGATGATTGAAAGGTTGTCTGCCGGTTTGAGCGTCAATTTCAAGGTTGAAGCAGCTACTTCCGATTTTGCCGAATTCCGGGCTGTTTCAAATGTTGGGGCAAAGGTATATTCGGCGGCCGCGTTAAAGGAGCAGCTGGTCGAAAAACGAGAAAGCTACCGCCGCTTGACTGCATCGAAAAAAAAGAAAGGTTTGGTGTTCAATGATTTTTTAAGCCAGGCGACGCTGGAACGCCTGGATAAGCTGCGCCGTTCATAAAAAGGGTTTTTCTTTAAAGCGCAGCTTAAAAAGCTTGACCATGCGCAAGCTTTAAGTTATAATGACTGGGAAAGTCCGAAAGTCCGCAATAATCCCACCATAAGATATCCAAACGGAGGCGATAGGTGTGAGCTTTTTAGCTCAGGAAGTAAAGCACGCTTACCAGGGCAGTCCGGAACTTGAGGTTCGCAGTGATGAAGAAATTGTGATAGAAGCTAAAAATGGCGACATCGTCGCGTTGGAATTCTTAATTAACAAGTACAAAAATTTTGTTAAAGCCAAGGCAAGATCATACTTTTTGATCGGGGCCGACCGGGAAGATATCATCCAGGAAGGTATGATCGGGCTCTATAAAGCGATTAGAGATTTCAGGGGAGACAAACTTTCATCTTTCCGGGCTTTTGCCGAGTTATGCATCACCAGGCAGATCATTACAGCCATCAAAACGGCAACCAGGCAAAAACATATACCACTTAATTCATATGTTTCGCTAAACAAGCCAATATACGACGAGGATTCCGATCGTACTTTGCTTGACATCCTGGCCGGGACCAAGATAACCGACCCGGAAGAGTTAATGATAAACCGGGAAGAATACAACGATATTGAATATAAAATGGGTGAGATCTTAAGCGAGCTGGAATGGAAGGTGCTCACTCTGTACCTGGAAGGAAAATCATACCAGGAGATTGCTGTTGATTTAAAGCGGCATGTCAAATCCATTGATAATGCTTTACAGCGGGTGAAAAGAAAATTGGAGCGTTACCTGGAGGTGCGCAAGATCTAAGCCAGCTAGCGAAGGGGCTCACTAATAATTGATGTTATTGAACCAATAAAATTCCGCTTAAGCTGTTGACTTTTAAATTAGCCCATTGTATAATCA
Source organism: Syntrophomonadaceae bacterium (assembly GCA_003550645.1). Lineage (GTDB taxonomy): Bacteria > Bacillota > Dethiobacteria > DTU022 > DTU022 > B1SED10-74M. Next base: position 5,265 of record PUKV01000142.1, read on the forward strand.
TTAACGCCTTTAGAGCGGGTGTAGCTCAATGGCAGAGCCCTAGCTTCCCAAGCTAGATACGTGGGTTCGATTCCCATCACCCGCTCCAGTGACGACGCGGGGTGGAG
>PUKV01000033.1 GCA_003550645.1 Syntrophomonadaceae bacterium
GGCCTAATTGAAAACTCCGGTCGTTGATTTTCACATCCACCCAATAGTCTATGACCAGTTTTATGTCGAAACGGCACTCAACTGGATCAAGGAAATGCATGCCGACAAAGATTGGGACCGGTTTTACCGGGATTTTTCCGATCCCGATTTTTTCTGCAGCTACCTCCGGGAAAACGGCATTGATTACGGGGTAGTCATGGCAGAATTATCACCAATGGTAACCGGTATTTGCAGTAACGATTATGTACTCCAATTTTGCCGGGACCGAGAAATGTTAATCCCTTTTGCCAGCATCAATCCAAGCCTGACCGCCAATACCGGCCTGGAGCTAAAACGGCTCGTTGAACTGGGCTTTAGGGGAGTTAAGCTGTATCCCACCTACCAGCACTGTTACCCCAATGACCGGAGGCTCTACCCGCTTTACAGCCAGGCCGAAAACCTGCAGGTTCCGGTCATGGTCCACACCGGCACTTCGATTTTTAAGGGGGCCAAGCTAAAATACGGAGACCCCCTCTACCTTGATGAAATTGCCGTGGATTTCCCCGACCTGGACTTGATCCTGGTGCACAGTGGAAGGGGATTCTGGTATGAGCGGGCTTTTATATTGGCCCGCCTGCATACTCGTGTCTACATGGAAGTAGCGGGCCTGCCGCCCCAAAAACTGCTGGACTACTTCCCGGAACTGGAACGGATTTCCGAAAAGGTCCTCTTCGGTACCGACTGGCCCGGTATAATCGACCCGGCCGCCAATATCAGGGCTGTCAAAAACCTGCCCCTGGGCAGTGAAGCAGTAAAAAATATCCTGGGCGGCAATGCTGCCCGGTTGCTGGAACTTCCTGTAAAGAAAAGGGGGTTGAAGGAAAACTTGAATTGAAAATACAGGCAAAAGAAGGAAAATGTTTTTTCAAGTTGAATCAAGAATATTGAAACTATACCCGGGGGAGGTGTCATTCCAGGCCTAAAAAGCATACTTTTCAGTTTCGCCTGGCCGTGATAAGACAGGCTCTGGTTAAAATTTCTGCAGAACGGTAGTATGGATGCCTCTTTCCTGCCTGTCATAGGGCGCATGTAATACGGCAGTATGGATCCTGCCCTGCCCGGGGCCGGGAAAAAACCGGATAACCGGCCGGTCGGTGCGGGAAATATATTTAATTCATGCGCAATAAAATTATGGAGGTGTCAAAAGATGACAGAGTTTACTCCCCTGAACATACTGGTTGCCCTGCAGCCCGGACTGGGCAGCCCCGAGGAATATAAAGAGATCATCGAAGCCAAGTTCCCGGAAAAAACCGCAAAGGGTGAAATCAAGATCCGGCTGCTTCAGGACGGTTCGGCTGAATCAACTCCCGATGAATATCTCGATACCCACATAGTAGGGGCGGGTGTCATAGTCGAAAGGGTCCCGGAAATGAAAAACCTGCAGTGGGTAATGTCTTTTAGCGCCGGGATCGATCACTGGGCCAAGTGGGGACAACTGCCCTCTCATATTCCCTTGACCTGCCTGCCCGGCGGTTCAGGCATTCCCGTTGCTGAATTTGTAATCGGCCTGATGCTCAACCTGGCCAAAAAATTCAACCAGCTCTGGGATCAGCAAAAAGAAAAGAAATTCATTCGGGTCCGGGGTGAAGAACTGTACGGGAAAACTATTGGCATTATCGGGTTGGGCGGTATCGGCCGCCAGATCGCCAAAAGAGCCAAGGCCTTCGATATGCATGTAATCGGCACCGATATTATGCAGATGGATATTCCCCATGTCGATCAACTGTACCTGAACGAACAGGTCGATGAAGTGATCAGCCAGAGCGATTTCCTGGTCCTGTCATGCCCGGAAACAAAAGAAACCCAGGGTATGATGAATGAAAGGACATTCAAGCTGATGAAAAACTCAGCCTACCTGATCAACTGCGCCCGGGGAACTTTAATTATCAAGGAAGATTTAATCAGGGCCCTGAACGAAGGCTGGATTGCCGGTGCGGCCAATGACACGCACTGGATCAAGAAGCCCCTGCCTTCATACCTGCCCCCGGAAGATGAACTATGGGACTGCAGCAACCTCCTGATAACACCCCATATATCAAGCTGGACGGACCTGTATGCAACAAGGTTCGGGGGAGTTTTTGCAGACAACATCGAACGTTTCTTGAACGGTGAACCACTTTTAAATGTAGTGCCCGGCTTTGAAGGAGAACCACAGTGGCTTAAATAATAAACCGGTTATTAGATCAAAAAATAAAGGAGAGGACTGCCTATTAAACCTGAACTTTTCGCGCCATTTGAAAATGCCATAAAAAATCGCTCCGAAGCAGCAAGGCAGTGGAAAAAAGAATCCGGGGGTAAAATCATCGGCTTTCTTTTAAGTGACGTGCCGGAAGAAATGATCCATGCCGCCGGGTTTTTCCCCTACGGCATTGTCGGGGGAAGCACAAACCTGGAGGAAGCCAACGCCCACCTCCAGGCCTGGGCCTGCTCTCATTCCAGGAGTGCGCTGGCCCGTGCCCTGGAAGGAAAACTGGACTTTTTAGACGGCCTGATCATCCCGCACACCTGTGACACGATGCGCATGCTGCTTGATCTTTGGGAACATGTCCGTCCTCTGCCCTACATGGAAAACTATCGCCTCCCCCGTCAGGCAAACCGGTCCAGTGCCGGCAAGTACCTGCTCGGTGAATTGAAAAGGATAAAAACAGGGCTGGAAGAATTCCGCGGTGCGCCCATTGAAGACGAAGCGCTCAGGGACAGCATTGACCTGTACAACCAAAACCGGCGAATGCTGCGGAGGTTAACCGACCTGCACATCAGTTACCCGCATTTGATTAGTTCCCGCCGGCTTTATACCGTTATCAACGCCTCCATGGTTTTACCCAGGGAAGAAGTAAACCGCCTGCTGCAGGCTTTGGTGGGACAGCTGGAGCAAGACCTGGACGGGCAAGCCGGGGATGGTCATGTCCGCCTGCTGCTGTCGGGCACCCTGCTCGAACCGTTTGAAGTGCTTGACTATATCGAAGAATTTGGCGGCACGGTGGTCGCTGACGATTTCCAAAACGGTTACCGTTATATTGAAGGCGACGTCAACACAGAGCTTGCCCCCCTGGAAGCACTGGTTGACCGGCAGTTAAAGCGCATTCCTTCAGCAGCATTTGACATTGAACAAAACCCGAGGCGGTTTTTCCTCACCGACCTGGCTAAAGGGAAAAAAGCGGAAGGGGCAATACTACTGCATCTCACTTTTTGTGAACCGGAAAACTTCGACAGTTACGACAACCTGAAAGCCATGCAGGCTGTGGGTATTCCGGCAACACGCATTGAAACGCAATTCGGCGGAAGCGGGCTGGGGCAAATCCGCACCAGGATCCACGCCTTTATGGAAATGCTTGGAGGTGAAAGCAGGTGAGCGCAAAAAATGTCTTCAAAACCGCCGAACTAATGAAAAAAATAATGAAAGATTATAACGAAGCCGGACGGGCTGCCAAAGAGGGAGGCCGACCGGTAGCCTGGGTTACCGCTGTCTTCCCGGTAGAAATCATCTACGCCGCCGGGCTTTTCCCTTATTACCCGGAAAATTTTGGCGCTGTTGCCGCAGCCAGGAAGGTAACCCACGAGCTTTCGACCGCTGCAGAAGCGAAGGGTTATGCCGGTGATTTATGCGGTTATGCGCGCAGCGGTATCGGGGATGCCTACTCGGAAGAACACCCGGTGGGTAAAATCCTTGAGCCCGACCTGCTATTTTGCTGCAACACCCAGTGCGGAAGCCTTCCCAAGTGGTTTGAAGTGGCAGGGCGGGTTTACAACTCCCCCTACTTCCTGCTTGACTCGCCCCGGGTGGGCCTGGAAACAGACCGGCTCTGCATCGATTACTTTATCGATCAGCTCCATGAAATGATCACTTTTATTGAAAAACAGACCGGTGAACCTTTTGATTACGACCACCTGACAGAAGTCCTCCATCTTTCCAATGAAGCCTGCCGGCTCTGGAATGAAATCCTCGATTCAGCAGCTTTGAGGCCTGCACCATTTGGCTTTTTCGATGCCTGTTTCCACATGGCTCCGATTGTTACCATGAGAGGTACCCGGGAGGCTGTCGACTATTACCGGGCTTTAAAAGAGGAAATTGAGGAACGGATCGAGAAAGGAATAACCGCCATACCGGAAGAGCGCCACAAGATCTATTTTGATCACATCCCCTGCTGGCCAAAATTGCGCTGGTTTTCAGAGCTTTTTGCTTCACAGGGAGCGCTGGTTGTAGCTTCCCAGTATACTCATTCCTGGGCCTATTCATTTGACCTTGAGCGCCCCCTGGAAAGCCTGGCAGAAAACTATACCCATGAATTCGTAAACCGCTGCTTTGAATACCGGGTCAACCGGAAGATCAGCTTCATGAAAAAATACGATGTAGACGGCTTTGTATTGTTTTCCAACCGCAGCTGTAAGCCCAATGCTTTTGGCCTTTATGCTAAAAGCAAGTTGATCAGGGAAAAGACCGGACTGCCCGGCGCGGTATTTGAGGCAGACATGGCCGATCTGCGCCTGTTTTCTGAAGACCAGGTTTTAGCCAAGCTGGAACCATTCTTTGAACAATTACACTAAAAAAGGACCAATAAGGAGGGTTAGCATTGAAAAAATTAATGACCGGAAATGAGGCCTTCGCTTACGGAGCCTACCTTTACGGGGTCAGGGTTGCAGCTGCCTACCCCGGAACTCCAAGCTCGGAAATACTGGCAAACTATGCCAATTACCCGAATGTATTTGCCGAATGGGCTCCCAACGAAAAAGTGTCCCTTGATGTAGCCATCGGCGCCGCTTATGCCGGAAAAAGGGCCATGTGTGCTATGAAACATGTCGGTATGAACGTGGCCGCAGATTCACTTTTTTATGCCGTCTACACCGGCTTAAAAGCCGGGCTGGTTATTGTCTGCGCCGACGATCCCAACATGCACAGCTCCCAGAATGAGCAGGATAACCGAAATTATGCCAAGTTCGCCAAGTGCCCGATGATCGAACCAGCGGACAGTGAAGAAGCCAGGCAGTTTATGGGCATCGCTCTTGATATGAGCGAACAGTTCGACACCCCGGTTATCGTCCGCAGCGTGACCCGCCTCTCACATTCCTCCACACCTGTAGAATACACTGACGAAGAGCCGCCTGCACCACCGGAAGAGCCGCCCGCCTACGAAAGGGATCCGCTAAAATTTGTCATGGTCCCAGCCAACGCCAGGCGCCGCCACCCGGTTGTGGAAGAACGCTTGCAGCAGCTGGCCGAATATGCCGAAACCACACCGATTAACTATATTGAACCGGGCAGCAGTAAGCTGGGTATTGTCAGTGCCGGGGTAAACTACCACTTCGCCAAAGAAGTATTTCCCGACGCTACTTTCTTAAAACTGGGCATGGTCTATCCCCTGCCCAAAAAATTAATCCGGGAGTTCGCGAACCAGGTGGAAAAAATTGTTGTAGTTGAAGAGCTCGATCCCTTCCTGGAAGAGCACTTAAAATTGATGGGACTCGAAGTGCAGGGCAAAGATATATTCCCAATCCTTGGCGAATTCAGCCCTTCTTTAATACGCAGCTGCGCTGTGAAAGCCGGCTTGATTGAAGCGCCGCCGGCACCACCAGAACTGAAAAGTGACCTTGATCGGCCGATCAGGCCCCCCATGCTCTGCCCGGGATGCGGCCACCGGGCCCTGTTTTACGTGCTCAGGGAAGCAGGGGTCCTGGTTACCGGGGATATCGGCTGTTACACCCTGGCCTTCGCACCGCCCTTAAGCGCCATGCATACCACCGGCTGCATGGGAGCCAGTATCGGCGTAGCCCACGGCATCGACAGGGCCGGAGTAAAAGACGATGTAGTTGCCGTGCTCGGAGACTCAACCTTCCTGCATTCCGGGGTCCATCCTGTTATAGACGTGCTTTACAACCAGGGCAGTACAACCACGATCATATCGGACAACAATGCCACGGCCATGACCGGCTTCCAGGAACATCCGGGTACCGGCAAAACCATCCAGGGCCAACCTGCAAAGATTGTTGATCCCGAAAAACTGGTCCGCGGAATCGGCTATGAAAAAGTCGATATCTGCGACCCTTATGACATTGACAAGATGGAAGAAATACTGCAGGACCACACCAGGAGCGATGAACCATCAGTGATCATTGCCCGCCACCCCTGTGTGCTCCACACCAGGGAAAAGCACCCCCCGCCGGAAGTAGATCCTGAAACCTGTATCAACTGCGGCATCTGCCTGGACATCGGGTGCTCCCCGCTGGTCCAGGAAGAAGATCACGTCCGCATCGATACCTTGTTATGTAACGGCTGCGGCCTTTGCGTCAAAGTATGTCCCCAGGAGGCCATAATCGAAAAGTAAACTCTTGCAGCCTAAAAAATATTAGAGGGAGGCACGAAAATATGAAGAACATAGACTTTCTGATGGCCGGAGTCGGCGGTCAGGGCACAATCCTGGCCAGTAACATCCTGGCCGAGGTGGGGCTGCAGCTCGGATATGATGTCAAAAAAGCGGAAGTGCACGGAATGGCCCAGCGGGGCGGTCAGGTAGACAGCCACATTCGCTGGGGAGAAAAAGTTAACTCTCCCCTGGTAGAAGAGAACAACGCCGATTACCTGATCGGTTTTGAAATGCTGGAAGCAGCCCGGTTCCCCCATTTTTTGAAAGAAAACTCTTTAGCCCTGGTTAACGACTACCGTATTAACCCGCCCCTGGTCAACCTGGGTAAAGCTACCTACCCTTCGAAAAAAGAAATCGAAGCCCTGCTTTTGGAAAGAGCCGAAAAAGTACTCTGGATAAAAGGGACGGGCATTGCCAAAGACCTGGGTAACCCGGCCATGATCGGGGTAGTCCTGCTGGGAGCGTTATCCAACCTGGTCGGAGGAGACAAAGAAGCCTGGCTCGATGTAGTCGGTAAAATGGTCCCGCAAAAATTTGCAGAACTGAATAAAAAGGCTTTTAATGCAGGCCGCGAAGCTGCCGGTTAAGCTGGAAACATAGGATTCTGTCCGGGTTTATAAGATATCACTGCTTACTCGTTAACGGCAAGCCGCCGCCGGCAAAACCGGGGCGGCAGCCGTTAACCACAATTAATTTATCAAGAGGAGGGAAAAAGGTGAATTTTGCTTCTTACGGTATTACCAATGCCCACAAGTATCCAGAGAAGGAATTTTTGATTGAGTGCAGCCCGTCAAAGAACCAGCGCCGGGTGCTCACCTGGAAAGAATTCAACGAGCAAACCAACCGCGTCGCCAACTACCTCAAAAACCAGCTGGGTATAAAAAAAGGCGATTTCGTTTTGCACCTGCAGATGAACAGCCTGGAATGGATGGTCACCTTTCATGCTATCCTCAGGACAGGGGCGGTGGCGGTTCCCCTGAATTTCCGCTTTGCCAGCTCGGATATCAAGTATGCCGCCGAGGCCAGCAAACCCAAAGCTTTCATCCTGAGCGAAGGTTTCCTGGAAAAAGTAAACCCGGTCCGGGATGAAATGGAAACAATCGATTCTTACATCTGTATTGGCGAAAATGTCCCGGATGACATGATCCCTTATACAGAAGTTCTTGAAAAAGGTGAAACAGACGACCTGCTGGTTGAGGTGGATATAAACGACCCGGCTGAATTGATGTTTACCTCCGGAACTACCGGGCCGCCGAAACCGGTCTGCCAGGCTCACAAAACCTTGTATGAAATCGGTGTAGGCAACGCCCTGACTTACGCGGAAGGACACGAAACCATCTATTTAGCCGCCCATCCGCTTTACCACAGCGGCAGCCTGTTCCTGTCCTTTCCTTCCTACCTGGCCGGCGGCAAAATGGTTATGCTTCTAGAACTTAGCGATCCCAGGTATTTACTTGAAACCATTGCCAGTGAAAAAATCAACAACGGCTGGGTCACCGTTCCCACCATGTCCGACTCGATCAATGCCATTAAGAAAGGCAATATCGACCTCAACGATTTTGATTTTTCCCATGTCACCGGAAATATTGTTATCGGCGCCCAGCCTGTCCCGTCAGCCCTGTTCAAAGACATGAAAAACCTGCTGCCCTTTAAAACCGGCAATATTTACGGTATTACCGAGGGCGGGGGAGGCGGTACCTTCAACCTTTACGATGAAGACGTCCTCGATCGTCCGGGTTCTATCGGCAAGCCCACTTTCAACGTGGCTGCCCGTGTTGTCGACGACCACGGAGTTGACGTTCCGGTTGGAGAGGTGGGAGAACTGCTCTTAAAAGGTTCCCGCAACATGAAAGAATACTTTAAAAACCCGGAAATGACCGAAAGGACTATTAAGGACGGCTGGTTATACACCGGGGACCTGGTCCGCCAGGATGAAGACGGCTACATCTACATTGCCGATCGTAAGAAAGACCTGATTATCAGGGGCGGTGAGAACATCTTCCCCGTCGAAATCGAAGACATTTTGCGCCGCAACCCGAAAATTGCCGACGTAGCCGTAATCGGTTACCCCCATGAGCGTTACGTGGAAATCGCCATGGCTGTAATTCAGCTCTACCCGGGAGAAGAGATGACTGAACAGGAAGCAATCGACTTTTGCAAGGAAGAAGGGCTGGCCCGCTACAAATGGCCGGAAAAAATCGTTTTTGACCAGGTTATGCGTAATGTCACCGGTAAAATTGACAAACCCCGCATAAGGGAAAAATATATCGGGGAAAAGTAAACAGCATTTTACACCATGTGAATAAGGGGACAGGGTAAATAAGGGGGTGCAGATTATGCACCCCCGCTTTTTGCATTTAGATCCCGGTTAATCATTTTTCTGACGGATCCCTTTATAATATTTCATCTAACTCTTAAAAACTGCGTCTAAACCTATTCTGAAAACATTTTTGAACCAGGTCTTTAAGACCCGCCAGGAGCCCAATCACTGTTCCGTATTCCAGCTCCCGTATTTCTCCCGCAGCACCCGGTGCAGGATTTTGCCGGTAGCCGTAACCGGCATTTCCTCCTCTTTTATAAAATCAATAGATTTGGGCCGCTTGTAACCGGCGATTTTGTCCCGGCAGTAATCTATAATATCCCTGGCCAGTGCTTCACCGGGTTCGTAGTCTTCATGGGGAACGATCACTGCTTTGACCGCTTCCCCCCACTTATCATCAGGAACCCCGATCACGGCAATGTTTTTTACCGATGGGTGGCCGCCCACCACATTTTCCACCTCGGAAGGATAAACATTTTCTCCCCCGGTAATAATCATGTTCTGCTTCCGGTCAACCAGGTAGTAATAGCCTTCTTCATCCCGGCGGGCCATATCACCGGCTGAGCACCATTCACCGTGAAAAGCGGTTTCTGTTTTTTCCTCGTCCTTCCAGTATTCCCTGAACACAATTGGGGAACGGCTGAAAAGCTCACCTACCTCCCCGTCAGGCACTTCTTCCCTGGTTATATCGAGCAGCTTGATCCGGTCGGAGCCAAATATTTCCCTGCCGATGGAACCAAGCTTGGTAAACTGCTCTTCCGGGCGCAGGTAGGTGACCAGCCCGGCTTCGGTAGAGCCGTAAGCTTCCCACAATTCAGCAGCTTTAAAATAATCCATGATCGCCAGCTTCAAATCTTTCCTGGCCGGGGCGGACGAAATCAACAGCTGCCTGATACTGCTGACATCGTATTTCTGCTTGACCTCATCTGGGAGGCTTAGAATGGTGATGTAATGGGTTGGAACCAGGGAGGTATAGGTAATCTTGTACTCGGATACTGTTTTCAAAAAGTCTTCCGGATCAAAGGTGGTGACATTGTATACCATGGCCGGTGCAGCCAGCAGAGTGTAGGCAAAGGAATAGTAAATCGAATTGACATGGCACATCGGCATGACCAGCAGGATTTTGTCTTCCGAACGGACGCCCATGTTGACATTGCTGAGCATGTACTGGGCCATGTAACTCTCATGGGTCCTGACAGCGCCTTTGGGTTTGCCGGTTGTTCCGGAAGTATACATGATCGTCCATATGTCCGCTGCATCGACCATGACATCGGGTTCGCCAGACGGACTGTCTTCGATAAACTGCTCGTAATTGACAAACCCTTCCGGTGCCTCCCCGTCACCGATACAAATAAAGTTTTCTTTAGGGACAGTTTTTAACTTGCTGCTAATACTGCTGACCCCGTCTACAAAAGGATCTTCAACGATAAACGCTTTGCATTCGGCATGATTGACTATATATTCATACTCGCGCGGTGTAAGCCTGAACATGATTGGAACAGCAATCTGCCCTCCCTTGGCGCAGGCAGCATACATTTCCATCCATTCGACCCGGTTATAGGCCAGGATCGCTACCCGGTCACCGTACCCGACTCCTTTTTCTTTAAGCCCGTTGGCTAAGCGGCAGGCCCTGTCGTTCCACTCCTTGAAAGTAAAACTTTTATTCTTGTCCTGGCAGCCAAGATGATCGGGATAATTATAAGCATTGTTTTTCAGGATGGTCCCTACATGCATCCACTTGCTGTTGGTCATCATATCCCCACTACCACTGGTTAGTTTTAAGTTCACACAACTGCTAAAATGTGTGAAAAATCTCTATCGTATTTTAATAATAATTATTCTTCATTATTGAATATATCCCTTCCTCACAGCCCCTTAAAAGCAGTGCTAACCCATTTATCACACTATGCAGGCAAAAATAACTCTTTTAGGTGATAGAAAAAAAGGCTCAAATTTAATAATATTAAATTTATAAGATGAATTTTTTATATTCCGGCTTTAGCATTACCCTAACAACCTGGAAGGTGCTCTATTTTAAATCCATAACTCTGCTTGTCTTGAGGAGGAAATGATCATATGCCTTTTTATGAAGAAAAGTGGGAAACCATACCCCGGGAAGAACTGCAGGAAATCCAGTTCGAGAAGTTTAAAAAACAAGCCCACCAGGTTTACAACAACCCCTTCATCAAAAATCGCTTCGATGAAAAAGGGCTGGAACCCGGGGATATAAGAGACTGGGATGACATCAAGGCAGTACCATTTATGTCCAAAACTGACCTGCGGGACAATTATCCCAACGGGCTGGTTTCCGGCAACTGGGAAGACGTCGTCCGGGTGCACATGACCTCGGGCACAACCGGGGTGCCCACCCCCATGATGTACAGCAAGAACGACCTGGACATCTGGACAACATGCATGGCCCGCAATTTCACTGCCGGAGGCTTAAAGAAGAGCGATGTTATCCAGCAGTCCCACGGTTACGGCCTTTTTACCGGTGGATTTGGATTTCATTACGGCCTGGAAACCCTGGGTGCAAAAATAATCCCCACCGGGGCCGGTGGAACGGAAAGGCAGCTGCGCCTGATGCGGGAATGGGGCACCACGGTCTTTACAGGTACACCCTCCTACGCTGTCTACATAGCCGAGTTTGCTGCGGAAAAAGGAATCGACCCGGTAAATGACCTCAAGCTGCGCCTGGGCTTCCACGGCGGCGAACCCTGTTCAGATGAATTAAGGGAAAGGATTAACGAGCGATTAGGTTATAAAGCCCACGGGGGCGGCATGAGACGCTGCTACGGCCTCACCGAAATGGGCGGCCCCCTTGCCATGGACTGCGAATATGAAAGCGGTATCCACATCTGGGGCGATCACTACCTGGTAGAAATCCTTGATCCTGAAACCATGGAGCCAGCCGGAAAAGATCAACCCGGTGAACTGGTCATCAGCAACCTCAGTTTTGAAGTTATGCCGCTTTTGCGCTACCGGACCGGGGACCATGTCATCGCCAGCTTTGAGGAGTGTCCCTGTGGGCGCACCCATCCTCGTATTACCAGGTTCATGGGCCGCCTGGACGACATGATCCTCGTAGGCGGCACCAACATTTTTCCCTGCCAGGTGGAATATATATTGCTAAATCACCCCGAACTCAGTGAAAACTGGCAGATTATAATAGGAGAGAAAAAAGGCCTGCACACCATGAAAATTGAAATTGAGCCTGCTACCTGGACTGATGTTGATGAACATTTTATCGAAGCCTTAGAAAAAGAACTCCATCTAAACCTGGCCAAGAAGTGTAATATTGAAATAAAGCCCATCGGCAGCCTGCCCCGCTTTGAAGGCAAAGCAGTCCGGGTAGTGGATCACCGGACCTAAACCGGCCCGGGGTGCTCAACCGAAGGGGTTAGCCCTGATTTCACCCTAATTTAACCTTGATTCCATGCTTTTAAGGGATTTTTTTCACGGATATCTTTCATTAAGCTAGAAACAAAGCGAAAGATTAAGAAATAAGCAGTGCCATGGGGGCGGTTCGAGCATCCCGGTATAAAGCATCAGTTTCAGCAAGAATCGCCGACCCAAAATGCTTCACAACAGCAGGCTAAACTAGACCACAACTTTTACCGGCTCCTGGGCAAATTCTATGGCAAATTCAATAAAGTAAATATAACTATTCAGCCCACGTCGTCTGATACTGCCCGGTCCGCTTAAGAAAACTAAAACGCACATATAAAGCAGGTTTGGAAATGCAGTTGAAGCAAAACCTTTTGCAATTCCAGCTTAACCGAACAGCAAGTGCAGTTTTCTTAAGCATGCTAAGCAGTTACACGGGCAAATTATAAAACCAGGGCAGAGGATATGCTGACGCTCTATTGCCGAAGGAGGTAGAAATAATGAGTTTTGAACGCTTCGGGAGGTTAAGTTTTACTTCCCAGACCAAAACAAATCCTTTCATCGATTACCTGGAGCAGGGGGAACTCTACGCCACCCGCTGCAACCCCTGCGGCATCACCTTTTTCCCACCGCGGGCTGATTGTTACTCCTGCCTGGGCAGTGAAGTGGCATGGGTCAAGATCAACCCCAGGGGCAGGCTGATCAGCTTTACCAGATCCTACTTTGCCCCGACCGGTTTTGAAGAAGACGTCCCCTACGTCCTGGCCGTGGCAGAATTTAACGGGACCAAAGTATTCGGCCGCTTCAAAGAAGGTTTTACCGAAGATGATTTATGCGAGGGTATGGATATTACTGTAAATCCGGTCAGTTACCATGACGGGCAAATCAGCTATGAATTTGAGCCGGCACCTTGATCAAATGAGCTTATTTTATTATTCAACAGCATGCCGTAACCAAGGGGGTGAAGATGCAAAATAAGCGCTATCGACCCGAATCAGGCATACCCGGATCTAGTTTGAGTTTAGCAATATTATCTTAACGAAGGAGGATTAGCATGGATCTCAACAAATGGCCCCGCCAGGAGGGGATAGTTGACCACCAGCTTTATGGTGATGAATACTTTGGAACAGAACCTCCCTGCGTCATGTATGAAAAAAAACCGGTCCTCGATGCCGGGGGTAACGAAGTGGAGGGTCTTTTCACAGCCTGGGTCACCCTGAACAATCCCAGGCAGTACAACTCGTATACAACTGAAATGGTCAAAGGTGTTATCGCCGGAATGCATAAGGCTTCCATGGACCGTTCCGTGGTGGCTGTAATATTTACCGGCGCCGAAGACAGGGCTTTCTGCACCGGGGGAAACACCAAGGAATATGCCGAGTATTATAGCGGCAACCCCAGCGAGTATGGCTCTTACATGGACCTTTTTAACGGTATGGTTGATTCCATCCTGATGTGTAAAAAACCGGTCATCTGCCGCGTCAACGGAATGCGGATTGCCGGGGGGCAGGAAATTGGCATGGCCTGTGACATCTCCATCTCATCAGACCTGGCCATGTTCGGGCAGGCCGGCCCCAGGCACGGCTCTGCACCGGTGGGCGGATCCACTGACTTCCTACCCGTCTATTTGACCATGGAACAGGCTATGTGGAGCTGCATTTCCTGTGAAGTGTGGAGCTCCTACAAAATGCAGCGGCTGGGCTTGATTTCCAAGGCAGTGCCGGTCCTGAAGGTTAACGGCGAATTCGTCCGCAATCCCCTGGTAATCACCGATAAACATGTCGAAAACGGGGAAATCGTCTACGGGGAAATGACAAGTGGTGACCAGAAAAATAAAGGCAAAGAAATGCTTAAATCCGGTGAAACAGACTTTACCCTGCTGGACCAGGAAATCGATAAAATCGTCTGGACCCTGAGCAACCTCTTCCCCAACTGCCTGATGATGTCTATCGACGGTATCCGCCAGAAGAAGAAGTTCTTCTGGGATCAGGCCAAGCTGCCCAGCCGCCACTGGCTGTCTGCCAACATGCAAACCGAAGCCTACCTGGGCTTCAATGCTTTCAATACCAAGAAACTGACCGGCCAGGATACGATCGATTTCATCAAGTACCGTCAGCTTCTTGCAGAAGCCCATCCTTTCAATCAAGACCTGATCGATGCAGTGATGGGAGAAAAACAAGAGTAACAGCCTGCCCGGGGCAATCTTGATTAATTCTAAAAACTAAAAGGTGTTCCCGGCCGGCGCTCCAGCAGGAATTACCTGCTTCAATTGTGGCCGGGAACACCGCTCCTCCTGACCGAAGCCTACGGCAGGCAAAAAGAGGTGAATTATTTTGGCATATAAATATTTGCATACCGGTAGCGAAGACGGGGTAGCCACCATTACTCTGGACCACCCGCCGCTCAATGTTTTAAACATAGAAATGATGGAAGAATTAATTCAGGCCCTGAAATGGGCCAACGAGCAGCCCGAATCCATAGTGGCAATCACCGGTGAAGGAAAAGCGTTTTCAGCCGGTGTAGAAATTGCCGATCACACCCCGGATAAAGTCGACTCCATGATCGATGTTTTCGATCGCCTTTTTCTGACCATGTCTGAAATGAACAAGCCTATCGCAGCCCTGGTTAACGGGGCGGCGCTTGGCGGAGGCTATGAAATCGTCCTTTTCTGCGACCTGGTGGTGGCTTCAGAAAAAGCCAGGCTGGGCCAACCTGAAATACAGGTGGGAGTATTTCCCCCAATAGCCTGTTACATTTTGCCCCGCCTGGTGTCATGGCCCCTGGCCATGGAAATACTATTAAGCGGTGACACTTTTGAAGCAGCAAGGGGCGAACAGATGGGCCTTGTTAACAAGGTCACCACGGCCGAAAGCTTCCAGGCCGAAGCCAAGGATTTCCTGAAGCGGTTTACAAAGTTGAGCCCGGCCGTGATCCCCCTGACCAAGAAGGCCACCCTGGCCGGCTTGAATAAAGATTTTCAAGAAGGGCTGAAAGCCATAGACCGGATCTACCTTGAAGAAGTCATGAAAACAGAGGATGCTGTTGAAGGTCTGCAGGCATTCATGGAAAAAAGAAAACCGGAATGGAAAGGAAAATAATAAAGCTAAAGGAGGTTTTACCTCATGAGCGTGCCGGCAAAAATAGAAACGTGGCAGATGACGGAACCCGGAAAGCTTGAAAAAACCGCTATCGATGTTCCGGAACTGCAGCCCGGGGAAGCCCTGGTGGAAGTTGCCGGGTGTGGGGTCTGCCATACTGATGTCGGTTATTATTACGATGGGGTTCCCACGGTCAACGATCCCCCGTTAACCCTGGGCCATGAAATCAGCGGGAAGGTTGTCGCCGGCGACGAACAGTTAATCGGAAAAGAAGTAATTATCCCGGCAGTAATGCCCTGCAACAAATGCGATATCTGCGCTGAAGGCCGGGGAAACCGCTGCCTCAAGCAAAAAATGCCCGGCAACAGTATGGGTATTTACGGTGGCTTTCCCAGCCATATCCCGGTCCCCTCGGAAGATTTATGCGTAGTTGAAGACCGGAAAGGTATGCCCTTAGAATACCTTTCAGTAGTGGCCGACGCCATCACATCCCCGTACCAGGCAGCAAAACGGGCTGATATCCAGCCCGGTGACCGGGTGGTTATTATTGGAGCCACCGGCGGCATTGGGGTCTACATGACCCAGATCGCCGCCGCCCTGGGGGCAGAAACGGTGATCACCATCGCCAGGAGCAAGGAAAAACTGGAACGATCTTTAAGTTATGGAGCCACCCATGCAATCAGCACCCTGGACCAGGGCGTAAAAGACATTAAGAACGCCTACAAGAGTTATAGCAAGGAAAACAAACTGCCCGGGTATGGTTGGAAAATATTTGAATGCTCCGGTTCCAAGATTGGACAGGAAATAGGGCTTGAACTGCTGTCCTTTACCGGAAAATTGATGGTGGTAGGGTTTGGAATGCACAAAGTTGAATACATGCTCTCAAGGCTGATGGCTTTCGATGCAGAAATTATCGGGACCTGGGGCTGCCTGCCTCGCTATTATCAAGAAGTCCTGCAGATGGTCCTCGATGACAAGATCAAGATAGAACCGTTTGTAGAAGTGCGGCCCATGAGCCAGATCGAAAAGTCATTTGAAGAATCACATGCCGGAAAACTGATGAAACGGGTTATTTTACAGCCTGACTTCTAATGAGGGCCTGTGAGGGTTCTGCTTAAGCAGGTGCGGCCGGCCGAAACTGATAGTTATTTCGTCCGGAAAGTAACAGATCCCGCAGAAAAGCATCCCCTCCTTGCCTGAAGGTGACGGCCGGGAGGGGGTGCTTCTTACTGTTTCCAAAATATTAAACAGCTTGAAACTGCGGAAGAAAGTTACGGGAGGCAGATATAAATGGAATATCTAATCATCGGCAACAGCGCCGCCGCGGTGGGAGCAATCGAGTCTATCCGGCGGATTGATCAAAAAAGCAACCTGACCGTGGTCAGCAATGAACAAGAACACGTTTATTCCCGGCCCCTGATCGCCCACTACCTGGCTGGAGATGTAAGCGCGGACCGCATGCCTTACCGCCCGGAAGACTTTTACCAGCAACACCACGTAAATACTATGTTCGGAAGAACTGTAACAGAAATAGATCCCCTGGCCGAGCAAGTCTGCCTGGAAGACGGATCGTACCTTAAGTATGATCACCTGCTTTTAACCACGGGCTCAAAGGTCAATGTCCCCCCCATAGCCGGGTGTGAGGACTACGAGGGAGTGAGCATCTTCCAAGCCTATGAAGATGCCAGGCAAATACTGGCCCGCCTCAAAAAGGGAAACCGGGCTGTAGTGATCGGGGCAGGCCTGATTGGCCTGCGGGCCGCTTACGGGCTCCAGGAAGCCGGGGCTGAAGTAACCTTAATTGAACTGCTGCCCCGCATTGCCAGCAGGGTTCTCGATCAGAGAAGCTCAGACCTGGTCCACAGGCGCCTGGAAGAAGGCGGCATCAACGTCATAACCAGCTGCGCCGTCCAGGAAATTACCGGCAACAGTACCGACGGCGTGACCGGGGTCACCCTCAAAAATGGAGAAAAAATTGACTGCAATATCGTTATTATCGCCGCCGGTGTAGCTCCCAACACGACTCTGGCGGAAAACACCCTGATCGAAGTAAACATGGGTATTGTCGTCAACCCCTACTTCCAGACCTCTTTTTCCAATATTTTTGCTGCCGGCGACGTGGCTGAAACCCACGACATCCCCAGGCAAAGCGGCATGGTCAATGCCAACTGGCCCAACGCCTACGAACAGGGGCGCTATGCCGGAATGTGCATGGCCGGGAAAATGCAGCGCTACCCGGGATCGGTGGGCATGAACTCGGTTTCATTTTACGGCATGCCGGTCATCTCGATGGGCCTGTTCGACCCTGAATCTGAAGATATAGAAGGGACAGAAGTGAAAATCAGGGCCAGTAAAGATAATAATATCTATCAAAAGCTGGTCTTTAAAGATAACCGCCTGAAGGGAGCCATTTTTATAGGCGACATCAGCTATTCAGGCACGGCAAACGATCTTATCCGGAAACAAAATTTGGTCGGCATTATCAAGGATTCCATCCTGGAAGAAAAGTACCAGCTTTACGACTACCTGCGTAAGAAGAGGGAAGCCGATGTCGAGGGAACCACCATCGAGTGGCCGGAAACCCATTCTTCAACCAGGCGTTACGAAAAAAGTTTCAACGAAAAAAGCTGGACCGAAAGAGAGCTGGATAAGCGGGCCTGGCGGTAAATATCCGGCCTTTTAGAGAGGTGATTTACAGTGGAAGAAACAAGACCGCTATGTGTCAATGCAGTTGTAAACCTTACCGACCGCACCGTTGACTTTATAGAAACTCCTGAAGAAATTATCAGGCACTTTGTCGGCGGCCGGGGCCTTAACATGTACTATCTTTACAAGTATTTAAAACCGCAGGCCGACCCTCTATCTCCCGATAATGTCCTGATCCTGGGAACAGGGATTTTGACCGGAACCCTGGCCCCCAACACCGGGCGGCACAGTGTTACCTGCAAATCACCTGAATCGGGGATCATCGGCGATTCCAACATTGGAGGGTTCCTGGGCCCGGAAATGCGCTTTGCCGGCATCGACCGGCTGATCATCCTCGGTAAAGCAGACAGGCCGGTTTACCTCTACCTGGAAGATGGAAAAATCGAGATCCGCGATGCCTCGGACTACTGGGGCTTGCTGTGCAGTGAAACCGAGGCCAAATTCCATTACGAACTGGGCTCAGATGTAGAAGTCCAGTCCATCGGGCCGGCCGGAGAAAACCTGGTCCGTTTTGCCTGCACCCGTTACGGCGTGAAAAATGCCGCCGGTCGCTGCGGGACCGGGGCAGTCTGGGGATCAAAGAATTTAAAAGCAGTTGTAGCCAGGGGCAACCAGGGGCTTCCCGTTGCCGACCCGCAGGGGATGATTGACAAGTATATTGAACTGAGAGACTACCTCAAGGAATCCAAGGTCATCAACGTTCTGGGCCGGGTTGGCACACCTTTGCTTTACGACGTCAGCAACTACCTGGGCGCCATTCGCACGCACAACAGCCAGCAAACCGTTTTCTTCGACACCCTCAACGCCGAAGAGGTCCACAAACACGTCGAAAAAATGATCGGCTGTTACGGCTGTGTGGTCCACTGCCGGCACCGCAACACTTTAGGCGGCGAAGGCCCGGAGTATACCACCGAGGTGCTGCTGGGTGCAAACATCGGTGTGGCCGACACCGGCAAGATGATCGACCTGAATAACATTGTCAACGACCTGGGGCTGGATGTTTCCTCGACCGGAACTTACCTTGCCTGGGCTATCGAACTGTTTGAAAAAGGATACCTGAATGAAGAAACTGCCGGCAGGACCCTGCGCTTCGGCGACTATGATATGGCCAAAAAACTGATTTATGATATTGCCTACCGCAAAGGCCTGGGCGACACCCTGGCTGAAGGGAGCAGGCTGGTCCAAATCTTCGGCCCGGAAACAGCGGACTTCCTGATAGCCATCAAGGGTTTGCCCCAGTCTGATCCGCACGATGTGCGCTACCTTAAAGGCTTTGCCCTCGGGATTGCCACTTCTTCTCGCGGCGCAGACCACCTCCGCAGCAGGCCCACCCTGGAAATCCTGGACCTGCCGGTACCATTTACCACCCAGCTTTACGGTGAAGCAGTCGATCCCAACCCCACTTCTTATGATTCTAAAAGCACGGTGGTCCATTTTAGCGAAACTATTTATGCCGTTGTTGACTGCATGGGCATCTGTAAATTTGTCTGCCACGGGTTTAACAGCCCCCGCAACCTGAATTACGATCACTTCAGCGAACTTACCAAACTGGCTACCGGCCTGGAATTCAGCAAGGAAGACCTGAGACAGGTGGGACGCAGGGTTATCGACCAGGAAAGGCTGATCAATTACCAGGAAAAAGGTATCACCCGGAAAGACGACACCCTGCCGGCCCGTTATTTCGATGAGCCCATGCCCAGCGCCCGGGCCAAGGGCAGCCATATCGACCGGGAAGGGTTTAACAAGATGCTCGATGAATACTATACCCTGGCCGGATGGGACCGGGACGGCATGCTCCCCCGGGAACGTATTGAAGAATTAAACCGGCTCAGGGATCTGACCGGGAACTAGGGAGGAATGATAGCATGGCTGTAAAACAAAAACAAGTCTACTGCCGCCCTACCCTGTGTATCGGGTGCCGGATTTGTGCCAACACCTGTGCTCTCACTCATGAAGGAGTGGCAAACCCGCGCCTGGGGAGGATTAACATCCGCCAGAACCTTTTCGAACGCTACGAGTACCAGGAATTGTGCCGGCACTGTGACGAGCCTCCCTGCCTCGATGCCTGCATGGTCGGTTGTATAGAAAAAGACGAAGAAACAGGCATCGTTACCAATGACGATCGCTGTGTAGGCTGCTGGATGTGTGTAATGGTCTGCCCGTACGGCAGCATGAAAAGAAACCTGGTCAAACAGATGGCTGTAAAATGCGACCAGTGCCGGGATTTGGACCGGCCGGTATGTGTAGATGCCTGCCCCACCGGCGCCCTTGTATATGAAGACAGGGAAGATGTCCTTGAAAAACCATTCTTTACCGGACCCTCTGTAACATGATTATGATCTTAACAACCTGCATCCGGCGGCGTTAAGCCGTTAACGCAAACTGTAACCTGGGAGTATAACCAGTGGCCATAAAAATAGAATTTAAATCAGGGTTGAAAGATGTCACCGGCACTGCAAAGACCAGCCTGGATAAATCTTTCAACTCCTTTGAAAAAGTGATGAATGAACTGATCAGGCAGTATCCTGCCCTTAAAGATGAAATGTTCTATTCTGACGGGAGCATGGACTTTGCCTACCAGGTTTTTCTTAACAGCAGGCGCCTTTCGTGGCCGGAAGATAAAGACACCAGGCTCAAAGACGGAGATCAGCTCATTTTCTTGATTTTCATGGCCGGCGGCTAAATAGAAAGTGCTTAATCATAACATCCCTACCAAACCATTACCCTGAAAATCCGGCAAATACGTAAGCTTGAATCATGATAAACCAGGAAAGCCTCTTAAATCCAAGATCTTGAAATAGGGTGATCGTATTGTTTGGCCAGTTGTTCTCCAAGAACGGTGAATCGGGGATTCATTACGGTTATTTAATTATTAGCATCGGGACCATAATAGTGGTTGGTTCCCTCGGTTTTGCCCGTTTTGGCTACACTATGATCCTGCCGGTTATGCAGCGCAACCTGGAATTAAGTTCGACCGAAATGGGGCTGCTGGCCACCGGCAACCTGACCGGCTACCTGATCTTTTCCCTCCTGGGAGGGATCCTGGCCAGCC
>PUKV01000083.1 GCA_003550645.1 Syntrophomonadaceae bacterium
AAACTATAATTACTCTGGCGGGAGGTTGAGGAAACTGCAATTATCTACTAAAGTGCGTTATGCGGCGCGGGCAATGATCGAGCTGGCCATGTGTTACCAGTCTGAGCCGGTCCAGCTCAATGATATCGCCTGCAAGCAGGATATCTCTGTTAAGTACCTGGAGCAGATTATGGCTCCGCTGCGGGCCAGGGGTTATGTCCGCACTCAAAAAGGAAGCAGGGGCGGCTACCACATGGCTGTCAAACCGGAAAAGATTACCCTCTACGATATCGTCGAAAGCGTGGAAGGATCTATCGCTCCTGTAGCCTGTATCGATGATGAATCCTGCGACAGGTGGGAAAAGTGTGTGACCCGTTCGGTGTGGGAGCGAGTTAAAGAAGCAATGAAAAATGAATTGCAGGCCCAAACCCTGGCCGACCTGGCCAAACAACAGGAAAATTTTTACCACGCCGAGAACTAAAATCGAAGCCGGCCTAAAAAAGGCTATCTCGCCCACTGTAAATGTTAACTCCGGTTACTTGCTGTGGGCGAGATAGCCTTTTTCATTTAGCAGCTCCAGGGCCTGCTGCCGGTGTTCCTGGTCCCTGAATCCGAGGCGGATACTGCCGCCCGCCAGTTCACGGACATGCAGAATTTCAATGGCATCAATGTTGATACCCGCTTCCCCCAGCACTCCGGCCAGGTGACCGATAGCGCCGGGCGCATCCCTGATTAAAACAATGATTTCATAAAGTTCGGGCAGGATACCCCGGCCGCGGTAAGGAATATTGCGCCTGTAATCGCGGGCACTACGGAAGAATTCTTCAACAGCTTCCGCATCGTATTCAACCAGGTGCTTTTCAATCACCTCGATACTGTTTTTTAAAGAAGCAAGGTTCTCAAGCAGGGCCCGGCGGTTGCTGAGGCAAATGTCCCGCCAGAGGGCCGGGTCGCTCAGGGCAATCCTGGTGCTGTCCCTGAACCCGCCTGCAGCCAGGGTCCGCACCAGCTCCATATCTTCCGTGCCGGCCACGCTCTGCACCAGGGCCGCCGCTGTTACCTGCGGCAGGTGGCTTACCGAAGCCACCACCCGATCATGGAGACCCGGATCGAGGAGGAGAGGCTGGGCGCCTGCTTCCTGAAACATCTGATTTAATTTATTAACAACCGCTTCCGGGCAGGCAGGCCCGGGAGTAAGGACATAGATGGCATTTTCCAGCAGGCCCGGGTCGGCGCCGCTGATTCCACTTTCTTCAGAGCCGGCCATGGGATGGCCACCGATAAAATAAACTGAAGGAGGAACGAACCCTTCAGTCTTTTTCATAAGCTCACTTTTGGTGCTGCCCACATCGGTTATTACCGTTTCTTCTTCAACAGAGGGCAGTATTTCCTGGAGCAGTGCAAAAGTGCTTGAGACAGGGACGGCCAGGATCACCAAATCTGCCCCCCTGACAGCATCGGCAGGGGCAGCGGCAGTAGAGTCGACAGCACCTTTCCGGAGGGCTTCCTGCAGGGAAGCCGGGTCCCGGTCGTAACCGGTCACTTCCCTGACCAGGCGCCGCTCCCGCAGGGTGATGCCGATGCTGCCGCCAATTAAACCGGTCCCAATCAGGGCGGCCCGGTTATAGAAAAAGCCGCTATCAGAGGAGCCTGCCGGCACTTAAAGCCACTCCCTTTAAATCTTTGATCAAACCCTTGAACTGATCCGGATCCAGGGACTGCGGCCCATCTGAGAGGGCCTCTTCCGGTTTGGGATGGACTTCGATCATCAACCCGTCAGCACCGGCGGCCAGGGCCGCTTTGCTCATGGCCGGCACCAGTGAAGAGTGCCCGGTGCCATGGCTGGGATCGACGATCACCGGCAGGTGGCTTAGCTGTTTGACCAGGGGTACGGCACTTAAATCAAGGGTGTTCCGGGTGTAGGGTTCAAAGGTGCGGATGCCCCGTTCACACAAGATAATTTCGTAATTACCACCGCTGAGTATGTATTCCGCCGCCATCAACCATTCCTCGATGGTCGCTGAAAGGCCTCTTTTTAACAGCACCGGTTTGCGGATCTTGCCCAGCTCTCTAAGCAGGTAATAATTCTGCATGTTGCGGGCCCCGACCTGGAGAATATCGGCACATTCGGCCACCTCTTCAACGCTGAACTGATCCATAACCTCGGTAACGATCAGCAGGCCGGTTTCGGAACGAACCCTGTCCAGGTATTTCAGGCCTTCATATTCGAGACCCTGGAAGCTGTATGGGGAAGTGCGCGGCTTGAAAGCTCCGGCCCGAAAAACCTGGCCTCCTGCTCCTTTAACAGCCCCGGCGGCTTCAAGCAGCTGCTCTTCACTTTCCACGGCGCAGGGGCCGGCCATGATCACTAGTTCCGGCCCCCCGATAGTTGTATCCCCCAGCTTGATCACCGTATCATCGGGATGAAACTCCCTTCCTGCCAGTTTAAACGGCCGGGTGATAAAAACAACCTGTTCTACCTGGGGCATTGCTTCAAGGGCCTGGGCCGCTTCTTCACGGCGCTGGCCGATGACCCCGATGATAGTCCGCCTTTCCCCGCTGGATAGATGGACCCCGTAGCCCATCTGTTTAAGTTTATCAGTAATCCTGTTGACATCTTCCTCAGATGCACCAGGATTCATAACTACAATCATGGTTTGGATTTCCCCTTTCTAGTAAACAGTTTCCTTTAGAGCAGGAGTTCTGCGATTTGAATTGAATTGGTAGCCGCCCCTTTGCGGATATTGTCCGCTACAACCCATAGGTTGAGCCCGTATTGCACCGAGTGATCGGGCCGGATGCGGCCGACGTAAACGGCATCATCGCCATCGGCAAATAGCGGCATAGGATATTCCAACTTTTCGGGGTTATCCACTACCTTGACCCCGGGCGCTTTTCCTAGAAGATCACGCGCTTCTGCAGCAGAAATGCTCTCTTCAAACTCAACATTAAGGGCTATTGAATGCCCGTTCATTACTGGTACCCGTACCGTGGTAGCTGTAACAGCAAGCTCCGGCAGACCCATAATTTTCCTGCTTTCGTTGACCATCTTGACTTCTTCCTTGCAGTAACCGTCTTCAGCAAAAACATCGAGCTGGGGAACCATGTTAAAAGCGATCTGGTATTTGCGGATGGCACCTTTGCCCGGTATATATTCAGACTTTACTGCTTTTCCTTCAAGGTAATCCCGGCTCTGCTGTTTGAGCTCATCAACCGCTTCTTTGCCGGCCCCGGAAACGGCCTGGTAAGTGGCGGCAACAATTCGTTTCAGGGGGGCCTTCTCCTGCAGGGGCTGGAGGGCCACAACCATCTGGATGGTAGAGCAGTTTGGATTGGCTATAATCCCTTTATGCTCTTTAGCGGCAGCGGGATTGACCTCGGGCACGACCAGGGGCACGCCTTCGTCCATGCGAAAAGCATTGCTGTTGTCAATAACCACCGCTTTCCTCCCGGCCGCTTCCGGGCCGAATTCCTTGCTGATTGATTCCCCGGCGCTGAAAAAGGCAAAGTCTATGCCATCAAAGGCGTCGGGGGTAATCTCTTCCACCCGGTATTCCTTACCTCCTACCGGCAAAACCTGCCCTGCCGACCTGGATGAAGCGAGCAGCTTGAGGTTCTCAAAGGGAAAATTACGTTCGGCCAGGACTTCAATCATTTTTTGCCCCACCATACCGGTTGCCCCGACTACAGCCACGTTAACTTTTTTTGTCATAGCGCACCTCCTGGTTATGTTAAGCTGGTACCAATATCAATAAACCGCCTGGTTCTGTTCCGGTGGTTCTTAATCCGCTTCATCAGTATAGTCTTCAATTACTTCGGTTATAACCGGCCTGTAGTGAGGATTACCTTTGGCTCGTTTATCCCAGCTGCGAATAAAAAAGAAAATGATAGCCATCACGGCAAAACCGGTTCCAACCGCATAAAGCTCCTGGTTGGCGGTAAAACCGAGGTAATCTGACAGGGAGAGCCAGGTAAAAATCCCGGCTACCAGCCCTCCCAGGGGGACCATGTAGAGCATAAACGATACAAAAAGCATCCGGCGGTCGTCTGTTTCCAGGAGCACCCGCTGCCCTTTTTCAGCCTGGATCGGGTTGGAGGCTTCGATCACGGCATCGCGTTTGCCGGCACCGCTTAAAATCCCGCAGCGGCCGCATTTTTCGCAGGCCAAATGCTTCTGCAGGGTGACCGTAGCCGTTTCACCCCCGGCTTCTGTGACCAGTCCGTACTGTTCCATAATTATTGCCTCCCGAACTATTAATGCCGCTTACCCGGCCGGCAAACAACCGGAGTGGTTTACTTATAAATCTTAGCACAACACAGGGCCTCTAACAAGGGAAGCGGAATGGTAAATGAGGCCAGAAGGACAAAAAAAGGGGCTTCCAGCCTTTAGCGGCGGCGCCCCTCGTTTAAATCATAGCTATACACTTAGCTTAACAGCCTGTTGATCAGGCAAATGCTTCCGGGATCTCCTTCAGGGTGGCATAGTTAAATACCGGCCCGTCCTTGCAGACATACATGTTCCCGGCGTTACAGCGCCCGCATTTGCCGATACCGCATTTCATCCTGTTTTCCAGGGTGGTATAGATCTGGTCATCTTCAAACCCGAGTTTTTTCAGGTTTTCCAGGACAAAACGGATCATGATCGGCGGCCCGCAGGTTACAGCAATAGCATTCTCCGGCGACGGGTTTACATCCATCAAAACCTGGGGCACAAAACCGACGTTGTGATCCCACTGCTCTTCCTCGATATCTATGGTCAGGTGGCAGGAAAGCTCATCATCCCGGGCCATATCCTCGAACTCTTCTTTGAAACAGAGGTCACCGGAAGTCCTGGCGCCGTAGATCATGGTCAGGCCGCCGTATTTTTCGTAGTTGGCCTTGACATATTCCACGACCGGGCGCATCGGGGCCTGTCCAATCCCGCCCCCGATGGTCAGGACATGCTTGCCTTCCCATTCTTCCAGCGGGAAGCTGTTGCCGTACGGACCCCGGACGGTCATCTTGTCTCCTGCCTCCAGTTGATGAAGGGCCTGGGTTACCTTGCCCATCCTCATTACCGAAAACCGCAGGAAGTCTCCTTCGGTTGGGGAGCAGGAAATGGAGATCATGCTTTCACCGACGCCCAGCACGCCGATCATGGCACACTGTCCCGGGCGGTGGCTCCAGTTCTTGCGCACCTCTTCGTCATCGAAGACGACCTTGAAAGTTTTGATCGCCCGTTCACCGCCGGTTTCAAACCAGGTGTCCTCTACTGTCGCATGAAAGGGGATGTAGGGGTTTTCGTTGGTTTTCATAGCGCCTCCTTCACCTGCTTGAGGATTTCAACAATGTCGATATTTACCGGGCAAAGGTTGACACAGCGGCCGCACCCGACGCA
>PUKV01000050.1 GCA_003550645.1 Syntrophomonadaceae bacterium
CATAAACGGTGGCATACAGGGCCGGGTTGAAAATGCCGCTGTGCTCATGGGTCCCAAAGATGAAGGTGTTGTCGCGCTGTTCAATAGCCGGATTAACTACTTCCGGGTCTTCTTCTACAACTTCTTCCTCCGGTGGTTCACAGCCTGCCAGGGCAAATGATCCCACCAGCAACAGGAAAACTACAAACAAGCCAAGGCTTTTTTTCCACATTCTTAAACCCCCTTAAAAGATTTGGTGACTTAAAGTATTGAGAATTATTAATAGCTTAATTTCTACTCAAACATCACCTCCTGAGAATACGGATACGGTTAAACATGGAGCATTATGGAGAAATAAATTAATTGTGTATACTATTTTAAATTAATTCCTGTGTACTTTTCTAAGAATCATAATTACTTTCCTGCACCAGATATTAAACATTCTGTAAACAATAATTAAAATTACTATAAATAAAGAGTTGCATGGCATATCATAAGCTTGATGTTAAATGAAGCGAGGTTATAAATGAATATGGAGTTTTAGATTAATAGCGAAGCTGCTTTAATATCAACAGAGACCGGATGATGACAGTTAGATGTTATAATTATACCGGCCTTAATGTGCCCCCATAAAAGCAATGTGCAGGAAAAGATAACTGCCTTTCAGTTCAAAAGTGAAAGGCAGTTTGTTTACATAAAGCATAAGAAAAGCGGAGGGTTTTGTCAAATAGAACGATGTGATGTTTGCTTTAATCTACTTGAAGTTATACAATAAGTTATACAATAAAGATCTAAAGGTGGTTAAGGAAATGGCTGAAGAAGAACATGGCAGGTTAACAGATCGCGCCCTTCGGAAACTGATCAAAATGGAAAGTTACATCAGCGTCATGGCCGAAGGCCAGGAAAAGGACCGCCTGACCAAGGCTTACCTGGAGCTGGTGGAAGCCCTGGATTTGCCTCCTGAATACGGGGAAAGTATACGCAGGGGAAGGATTTAAAAACGTTTTCCGGTTTACTAATTTTCGTCTATCCAATTAAAAAAGCACACCTGACAGGATTTATTAAATCCTTTTTTTGTTAATTATCTATATTTTGTAATTACAAGTATGTTCAGTGAAGCCTGCGACTTTCAGTGGGCGACCGGCCCGCCCCCTGTGGCTTAGCGGGCTATGCCTGCGTAGTTACCTGTTTTCAGAATGCAGTACTTATATTTAGTTTTTCTGCAGGGAATCCAGCTTCAAACCTTGAATAAGTTTCTGCAACCCTCTGCAATTCTTTATACGGAGGTCTGAATTGAATTGAAAAGCGAAGCCGCCAAAACTAATGAATCAGGCTTTTTATCAGGCAGTGAGACTGCTCTATCTAAGGATGGTAAGGAGAAAGGTGCAGGGTCCGGAAAAAAGCTTAAAAGCAGGGAACACTACCCCGGCATCCTGGAGGAAGGCCTGGTTTACAGCTGTGCAGGACCGAGAATTGATCCCGAGGAAGCCTGAGCTGCCCAATACTGAACCATGATTAATGAGGTGAGATGATGAACGGTAATAATGATCTTGTAGAACAATACAAGGCACAGCACCGGCAGTCGGCACAGTGGCATGAACGAGCCCGCAAAGTATTTACCTCCGAGGGAGCTACTCACTTTGCCCGGATTTTTAATCCCTACCGGCCGTACGTTACCCATGCTGACGGGGTTAAAAAATGGGACCTGGACGGAAATCAATACATCGATTATGTCCTCGGGCATGGAGCACTGCTGCTGGGGCACAACCACCGGGATGTCGTTAACGCCGTGCAAGAACAAATATCCAGGGGAGTCCTTTATGGAGAAAACCATACCCTTGAAGTAGAATGGGCGGAATTGATTCAGGAAATGATGCCTGGCGCTGAAAGGGTGCTCTTTTTCCCGTGCGGAAATGAAGCCAATATGATGGCTGTGCGGTTAGCCCGGGTTTATACCGGTCGGAGCAGGGTTCTGCGTTTTGAGAAACACTATCATGGTTGGTCGGATGAACTGGCTTCCTCTGTAGAATCCGGGGTCAACCATGAGCAGGTAACTATAATTCCACAAAACGATCTGGACAGGCTTGAAGAGGAGCTGTCCAGTGAAAAATATGCCGTCCTTTTTACAGAGGCAGGTGGTGCGTTTCTGGGTGGGCGAACCCCTATAGATCTTGATTTTGCAAGACAGATCCCTGAAATGACAAAAAAATATGGGACTGTGTGGGTCCTTGATGAAGTTGTAACCGGATTCAGGGTGGCTCCGGGGGGCTGGCAGTCTGTTATCGGGGTAAAACCCGACCTGACGTCTTTGGGTAAATGTATAGGCGGTGGATTAAGCGCCGGTGCCTTAGTGGGCAGGCCTGATATTTTTGAACCAATGAGGCCGGGCGGTGTTCCCGGGCACCAGGTAATGCACGGTGGAACCTGGAACGCCAATCCCCTGACAGCTGCAGCCGGTATTGCAGCCTGTAAGCTCTTAAAAACCGGAGAACCCCAGCAAAAAGCAGACCAGGCTGCCGCATACCTGCGCGGGGAGGGCAACAAAATTCTTAAAGAGAAAGGGGTAAGCGGCGCTTTTTATGGAAAATCCTCCATCGCCTATTTATATCTTGGACCCGTTGATTTTGAACCTGCAGATGATACCCTGCCTCCGGTTAAAAATCTGTCCAGGCTTACCGATTCGGCCATGCTTCCAGTTTTCAACCACTTACTGCTTCACCTCCTGCACCGGGGCGTTTCCAACCTTTTAGGCTCGATATTTATTTTTTCTGTCTTCCATAGCAAAGATGTGCTTGATCAAACCCTTTATGCTTTAAGCGAATCCCTGCAGGCTATGCTTGATGAAGGTTCGCTTAAAACCGGCGGTGCCTGAAAGCTCTGAGGGTTCTTCAATCACATAGTTCATAGTATAAAACCGAGATTTTCTTTCTGGGAACTGGCACCTTTCCTGGGCCTAAACTTCATCTATAATCATAAAAATATGTTCGCCCAGCCACAGGTACCAGTTTTCCAGGTGCCTGGTGGCTGAACCGGCAGTGGCAATATCGTAAAAAAATTAACCTCCCTGCTTCTATTTTTTGACCTGTTCTTCTTGTTTTCGGTAAAATTATGGGTTGTAATATGAGTAATTATATAATAAAGTATTTACAAGGAATTCTGAAAAGTATGATGATGCAAAAGCTTAAGCCTAAATATGTTTTTAAGATGCGCCTGGAATCCGAAATCAGAATATTTGCGGCGATTTTAAAGTATTGACGTTTAAGCCTGAAAATATCCCTGGATTTGACGCAGCAGCAAAATAAGCAGTTCAATTTATCCGTGGTGTTTTTACAAGAGGAGTGAAGCTAATGATCGATATTGGGATGTATATTAACGCAATTATCTTTGTTGGTATTGTTTTATTTACCTTTGTTGGGATTTATCTTCTTTTTGTCAGGAATTTTTTTAAGGATTAATAGTTAAGGTTTTCCAGGCCACTCTTGCAGTGCCTGGTAAAGGATCAGGTGGTTTCCGCTCAGTGTTCTTCCATGTAGTGAATAGGGTTTACCGGTGAGCCTTTGTAGTGTACCTCGTAATGGAGGTGTGTTCCTGTGGTGCGTCCGGAGGCGCCCATAGTGGCGATGGGCTCTCCCTTTTTAACCTTGTCCCCTTTTCTAACCTTAAAACTGGCCAGGTGAGCGTAATAGGTTTCATAATTATAACCGTGATCAATTATTACAAGGTTGCCCAGGCTACCCCGGTAGCCTGAAAAGGTAACTTCTCCACTGGCAGTGGCTCTGATTTGGGAACCATGGGAACCGGCAATATCAACACCGGTATGAAACTGGTATCCGCCCCGGTAGGGTATATTTCTGGTTCCAAAACCTGAAGTAACCCTCCCTCGAGCAGGCCACAACGAAGGTTTAGCCTCCATCTGCTCAATCTTGGTCTCGATTTTGCCGATATAGCTTTCAACTTCATCCAGGGTATCGAGTTGTTCAGGGATAATATCGTGCATGGCTACAATATTTTCAATGGCCCGGTCGAGGACCATGCCTGAGGTTGAGGAACCGGCATAATGGTGAGTAAAAGTAGAAAAATTAGTTCCCGGATATTCGGAAATGCTGTTGTAGGCATATGGAGCGGGATTGCCGTATGAATTTGAAGTCAGGGATTCATAATACGGGTTTGTTGGAGTGGAGGAGTAAAGCTCATCCCGTGATTCCATAACCCGGGCCTGGAGGCTTTCTACATCTTCCAAAATTTCCACGTCGTCAATCTTTCCTGTAATATCTTCAATTAACTTGTCCAGTTCGCCAATCTGGGTTATTGCCCGTTTGGTTTCAGCGGCAAGGGCGTCTATTTCTTCCTGTTGAGCCCGGTTAATCTGCCTCAGTTCATCAACTTGCCTTGCTTCAGCTGAAGTTTTTAGGTAAGAGTAGGCCAGGATGCTAAAACCGGCAATGATAAAAACGAAAAAAAGAACCAGCATCTGTACAGCAAAAAGCGGTAGTCGCAGGCTGAAAGTAGCTTCCTCGGAATGGGGGATAACCATGATTGTGAAGCAGCGTTTTTGTTTTCTAGATGTCATAATCTTTGTCGGTCCTTGTTGGAAAAAGATTTCTTTCCCGCATGATAATATTTTCAAAAAGGCCGCTAACATTTACCTTTAATCCCTTTGTACAATTACAGAAGTCAATAAGCTATTTGTAAATGCATACAGGAACAAAGATTATATAAATGGGAAACATGTTTTCTCTTATTTTATAAACTTAATGTTACAGGTACATTACAAGCCTGGTATAATTGTTTACCGGTAGCTTATGGTTATAGCAAAACAGGATAGTAAATATGTCTCCCTTGTGCAATTTATCTGGTGGTTTAGGAACAGTGTAATACTACTGCGAATGTTTAGCGACGTTATGGGGACTATTCGGGCACCCTGCAG
The DNA here is from genome assembly GCA_003550645.1 of Syntrophomonadaceae bacterium. GTDB lineage: Bacteria > Bacillota > Dethiobacteria > DTU022 > DTU022 > B1SED10-74M. The sequence continues at coordinate 4,907 of PUKV01000050.1, forward strand.
CGCAGTGTAGGCTGAAGGGGGCCGATGGAACTGTTTCCCTGGTTTAACGGTCTCCACTCACGATATAAGTTTTACTGGATTAGTAATGATTATGTATTAAAATAGAAGTACAGGTGTATTCCTTTATTAATTTAGTAAGGAGACATGAACAATGGAAAATATAGAATACAAGGAATGTCCGTTTTGCAATGAAGAGATCAAACAAGGGGCGGTTAAATGCAAGCACTGCCGTTCCCTGCTAGATGAAGAGTCTTTGAAAAAGGCGGGTATAGAGGCATATCAACCGCAAAAAGATTTAGCAGAGAAAAAGCCGCCCTGGAAAAGATGGTTTGTATGGGTGCCGGTGATGCTTGTTATTACAGCGCTTATTATTTCTTTTAGCGGAGTTTCTTTGACAGGAGGCAGTATTGAAGGATTAGCAGAAGACGATGAGGA
>PUKV01000175.1 GCA_003550645.1 Syntrophomonadaceae bacterium
CACAACTTGAAGCGTCCAAGAGGCTTCTTTTGTGCCATCGGCAACTGTTCATCATGCCTGATGAAGGTAAACGGGGTTTACAATGTGCGGATCTGTGTAGCCCCGGTTTGCGAAGGTGACCGGGTTGAGATGCAGGAAGGAAGGGGTGACATCATTGCAAAAGCCTGAGATTGCCATAGTGGGCGGCGGACCGGCGGGCCTGTCAGCGGCCTTGAGCGCCGTGCGCCAGGGAGCGGAAGTGATGCTTATTGACCGTGATCCGGCTTTAGGCGGGCAGCTGGTCAAGCAGACCCACATGTTTTTTGGCTCCAAGAAAGAATATGCCGCTATTCGTGGAATTGATATCCCGGGACAGTTGATGTTCGCTCTTGAAGAAGACGGAAAAGGCAAATTTAGCCCCATTTTGAATACTACGGTTTTAGGCTATTACGACGATGGGGTAATCCTGGCTGAAAAGGAAGAGGAACAGGCTGTGCTGATTAAACCCCAAAAAACGATCATTGCCACCGGCGCTGCTGAAAAGATGCTTCCCTTCCCGGGCAACGACCTGCCCGGCGTATACGGCGCCGGGGCGGTGCAGACCCTGATGAATGTTTATGGTATCAAGCCCGGTACCCGGGTGCTAATGATCGGGGCCGGGAACATCGGCCTGATAGTCAGCTATCAGCTCATGCAGGCCGGAGTGGAAGTAGCAGCTATTATAGAGGGAGCCCCTAAGATCGGGGGTTACCTGGTCCATGCTACCAAGATCAGACGGGCCGGGATCCCGATTAAAACATCCCACACGATCAAAGAAGCCTACGGCAATAAATCGGTTGAAGGGGCCCTGATTTGCAGCCTCGATGAAAACTGGTGCGCTGTACCCGGCAGCGACCTGGACATGAAAGTGGATGTGATCTGCCTGGCTGTAGGCCTGACGCCGCAAACCGAACTGCTCTGGCAGGCCGGGTGTCAGCAAAAATATATACCGGAACTGGGCGGCTACGTGCCTCTGCGCAGTGAAAAGATGCAGACCAGCCTGCCCGATTTATACGTAGCCGGCGATGTGGCCTGCATTGAAGAAGCCGGTTCGGCCATGGTGGAAGGGAAAATTGCCGGCCTGTTTGCGGCGGCAGACCTTGGTTACGATGAAAAAGTTGAAGAACGCTACCACGGTTTTTCCCGTGAACTGGAGGAGCTGCGGGCCGGACCGACCGGTGCTAAAATCAGGCAGGGGCTGTCCAGGTTGAATGGAGGTGCTGAAGTATGCTAGAAAAAACCGGTGTTCCAGAACCGGAACAGGTCAAAAAAATTACTCCCTCGGAAGAGCGGTTTCAAAAAGGACCGGTTGCCGTGGTGGAGTGTTTCCAAAACATTCCCTGCGATCCCTGTCGATATGCCTGCCGGCAGGGGGCAATCAAGGAGTTTGAAGATATTAATGATCTGCCGGTTATAGATCACGAACTGTGCAACGGCTGCGGGCTGTGCATTAGTGAATGCCCGGGCCTGGCTATTTTTGTCATCGATGCCACATACGGTAAAGAAGAAGGCCTGATCAAGCTGCCTTATGAGTATTTACCCCTTCCAGGGCAGGAAGAAGAGGTAACCGGCATTGATACAGAGGGCCAGGCGGTATGCGGTGCCCGGGTAGTCAAAGTCCAGAATACGAAAGCCCTGGACCGGACCCCGGTAGTAACGCTGGCCGTTCCCCGGCAGCACCTGATGAGAGTGCGCAGCTTTGTTAGAAAAGGCGGTGAGTAAAAATGGAGGATAATACTATAATCTGCCGTTGTGAAGATTTGACCCTGGCCGATATCCGGGCTATGATCAAAAAAGGCTTTCATAACCCCCAGGAAATCAAGCGCCTGACCCGCTGCGGGATGGGCCCCTGCCAGGGCAGTACCTGCCGGGAACTGCTCTTGAAAGAAGTGGCTGCGGCTAGCGGTAAAAGTATAGGTGAGTTGGAAATGACCACTTTCCGGCCTCCGACTAAACCGATAAAAGCAAAAAGTATTTTGATGGGGGGTGACCATGATGAAATCTAAAGCAGATGCGGTAATCATAGGCGGGGGTGTCCACGGCTGCAGCATTGCCTATCATATGGCCAAAAAGGGCTGGAAAAATGTTGTCCTTCTTGAAAAAGGCACCCTTGCCTGCGGGGCGACAGGGCGCAGTGTAGCCGGGATTCGCCACCAGTTTGGCACTGAAATCAATATCCGCCTGGCCAATGAAAGTGTGCGGCGGATGGAACGCCTGGAAGAAGAACTTGAATACGACGGTAGCATTGAACTGATGCAAAAAGGGTACCTGATGCTGGCATACAGTGAAGACGAGCTGGACCTTTTTACCTGCAACCGGGACCTGCAAAAGCAGATCGATCCAGGCAACCTGACTGAAATCCTTACCCCGGAACAGGCGGAGGAACTGGTTCCCGGCCTGAACTTAGAAGGCCTGTGCGGCGCTTCGTTTAACCACCGCGACGGGCATGCCAGCCCCTTTCATGTGACGCAGGCGTATGCCAATGCGGCCACCCGGTTGGGTGTGGATATCCGCACCGGGGTGGAAGTGGAAAGGGTTAAAAAAGAAGGTGACCGGATCAGCGGGGTGGTCATCACCGGAGGAGAAGAAATAAACAGCCCCGTGGTGGTTGCTGCTGCAGGGGCTTATACTAAAAATTTTGGCGAACAGGTCGGGCTTGATATCCCTGTAATCCCCGAGCGGCACCAGGTGGCCGTTACCGAACCCCTGGAAATGATCCTCGGGATCATGGTCATATCTTTTGCTCACGGGGCATATTTTAAACAGACTCCTCACGGCAGCCTGCTGCTGGGAGTGGGTGATCCCGAGCATGAAGTGAAAGACTTTGTTGAGCGTTCCAGCTGGCAGTTCCTTTATGATGTTGTCAAAAAGACCACTTTTCACTGGCCGGCTCTGCGGGAGGCAAACATTATCCGGCAGTGGGCGGGGCTTTATGATATGACTCCCGACTCCCAGGGTATTGTCGGCAAAACCTCCGTGGAAGGTTTTTACCTGGACCTGGGCTGGAGCGGTCACGGGTTTCAGCTGGCGCCGGCCGTGGGGCAGGTTATGGCCGAAATTGTTTCCGGGGAGCCCCCCTTTATCGATATCAGCTGTATGTGCCTGGAACGTTTCGAGCGCGGAGAGTTAATCCCGGAACCGGCCTGCGTTTAATTATTAGGGAGTGATTGAAATTAACTTATACGGTGAAGAAAGAGAGTTTGGCTATTTATCCGATAGCAGTGAAGACAGGATAGTCCGCATGAAAAAGGGCCAAAATTATGCCGGTTATTCAGTGGGAATCCTGCACATCGATGATGTTTACTATCCCCTGGTGCCCGGTAATGTAGTCAACGCTTATACTTATGATTTTCCAGTTAAAATGAAAGCCGTGCCGAATCTTGATATCCCCGGGTTGCTAAGTGGTGATCCCGGCCTGGGAGAACCGATTGGCAGGGCGGCAGAAGAACTGGAGCAAGAAGGCATCAGGGCTATTGCCGGGGCCTGCGGGTTTTTTGGCTTTTTTCAGAAGCAGGTGGCGGAAGCGGTCGATGTGCCGGTCGGGATGTCGAGCCTGGTCCAGGCCGGCTGGATTAAGACTACCCTGAAACCGGGTCAGAGGATTGGAGTATTGACTGCCGACCTGGCTTCGATTAATGATCGGCTCCTGGAAAGCTGCTCCATCGAGGATCCTGAATCGCTGGTTATTAAAGACCTAAGGCACGGGCCGCACTTTTCTGCAATTTTGGAAGGCAGAGGCTCATTTGATAACGGTGAAGTAAGAAAAGAAGTCACCTCTGCGGCTGTGGAACTGGTAAAAGAGAACGCCGGCATCGGGGCAATACTGCTTGAATGCAGTGATATGCCCCCCTATGCCGCCTGTGTCCAAAGAGCGGTCGGCCTGCCGGTTTTTGATTTTATTACCATGATCAGGTGGTTGCACTACGCGACAACCCAGAGGCCGTACTCTGGCCACATCTAATAGAAAGCGCTTAAGCCGGGAGCGGATCGGCCGCCCCGGTTTAAGCAGCTGTTAACAATAGCAGATTTCTTAATGCAAGCCCTTGTTCTTCATCTTGGATTGGTAACGGTTCACCAGAGGATATGGCAGTGACTCATCTGCAGACTAAAAGAGAAAAAAAGTGGAAAAACGTCTGCAGATAGTGATATAGTTATTATATCCTGCAGGCGACTGCCGGAGTCCGGCCGGGAGGTCCAAGCCTGGTACCGGAAACAATCACAACTTAAGACAGGAGATACCGATGTCAGTTGAGCTGGTGCATGGATCCAGGAACGGGCAGGTCGAAAATATTTACCGCGGTGATGTTGTAGTTGTAAACTTTGAAGATGGAGTTCTCTATGAGCTGGGTGATCCCTTTAAAAAGACCTTCTGGCGCTCTTCAGCAAAGCCCTTTCAGGTCCTTCCTTTTGTTGAAGCAGGAGGGATTGAACGCTATAACATCAGCGGAGAAGAACTGGCCTTGATGTGCGCATCGCATGGAGGGGAAGAAGGGCATGTTGAAGCAGTGGAGGCCTTGTTAAAGAAAATCGGTTTTTCTGAGCCAGATCTGCATTGTGGCCCGGCGCCCCCCATGTACAGGCCTGCCGTGAAAGAAATCCTGATGCGAAAGCAGGAATGGAACCAGCTGCATAACTGCTGCTCCGGTAAGCACGGCGGGATGCTGGCCATTACGGCCATCAAGGGTTATAAAACCGACAGCTATGAAGAAATTGATCATCCTCTTCAGCAGGAAGTGCTGGAGATAGCTTCTGAAATAAGCGGGGTAAAAAAAGAAGAAATCGGTATCGGGGTCGACGGCTGCGGGGCCCCCATATTTTTCATGCCCCTTTTTAATATGGCCAAAGCTTATGCCTGTCTCTCCAAGCCAGGCAGCCTGGATCATGACCTCAGGGCCGGAGCCATGAAAAGAGTGGCCGAAGCCATGACTGCCTACCCCTGGTATGTAGCAGGTACCGGTCGGATCGACACCCTCCTGATGGAGGTAACGGGCGGGCGTCTGCTGGCTAAGCTGGGAGCGGACGGAGTTTACTGCGTCAGTATTATGGGTGAGGGCACGGGGATCGCCCTTAAAATAGAGTGCGGGGTTATAAAGGCAATCGAACCGGCCATTATTGAGATCCTGAGCTGTTTAAACTATCTTGATCAACGGGAAGAAGAGATGATCATCAAGGAACTTGATTTTTCCATATACAACCACCGCAAAGAAGCAATCGGCAGTTTGCAGGCAGTATTTTGAGCCGGCAGTAAACGGGAGGTCCTTTATGCCCAGGAAAAAAATCAGTACTGCCCATATAAAATCGGTAACTAAAA
>PUKV01000067.1 GCA_003550645.1 Syntrophomonadaceae bacterium
AACCGATTGATCTGGAAGCGATGGGGCATAACTCCCTGGAATATGTGCATACAGTGCTTCAGGCCATCGAGCTGACGATGGCCGACAGGGAAGGCTATTTCGGCGATCCATTGTTTGTTGATGTGCCTATTGAAGGCCTGCTGAGCAAAGAGTTTGCCTCCGAACGCAGAGAGGCCATGACCCCACAGAAAGCCTTCGGTGAAATGCCCGTCCCCGGTAACGCCTGGGCATATCAGGAGGGTTCGGGCAGCGTTTACAATTTTAAGGCAGAGGCTCATTCTCCGAAACCTGCTGGGTTAGGAGATAATCTGTTAGTAGGAGGACAGGATACCAGCTACCTGACGGTTGTGGACAAGCAGGGTAACGCCATATCCCTGACCCCCAGCGATTTTCCCCTTACTCCCATGGTTCCGGGCACGGGGATCAATCTCGGCAACAGGATGACCCAGTTTCGCCTTGATCCGGAGCATCCTGCCGCCCTGGAACCGGGCAAGCGCCCGCGGCTTACTCCAAACCCGGGGATGGTGCTAAAAGACGGCGAATTCTTTATGAGTTTCGGGACCCCGGGCGCAGATATGCAGGCCCAGGCGATGGTCCAGGTATTCCTGAACATCGCTGTTTTCGGGATGGATCCTCAGGAGGCCGTCAGTGTTCCCAGGTTCTACTCGAGAAACTTTCCCGATTCTTTCTCACCGCACGATTATTTCCCGGGACTTATAAACATCGAACAGTCCCTTTACCGGGAGATCGGCGAAGAACTAAAGGATATGGGATATGACGTTGAACCGGTAGAAGACTGGGACAACATAATGGGCTCGGTCTGCGCCATTATTGTTGATCCCGCTACGGGAAAACTCTACGGGGGAGCAGACCCCAGGGAAGTCTCCCAAGCAGAAGGGCGGTGATATCTGCCGTATAGCCCTTTAAGGTTAGCTGTATCACTGCCTGGGCGGCAGTGTGATATAAAAAGAGGATGACTTATTTTTCTAACGCGGCATTACACACAGACGCCAAGGAAAGCATTGTAACCATTCTTTTCTACATCTTCATTATCCGGAAATGGGTGGGTTGGCTACCTGTTTGTCTTTACCGGGTGCAGTGGTTCATTAGGGTCTTTTAAATAATACCATACAGGTGGGGCAAACCAATCGCTGAAGTTAACCGTCTTTTTCCTTGCTTTTATTTTTCAACCGGTTAAGCTTGGTTTTGATCCGCTCTCTCCTGCCTGCTTCTTCGCCGGGGTCAAGCTCCAGGCTGAAGTTTATGACGCTGCCCTCTTTAGCCCCTTCCGGCAGGAGTTTTCGGGGCAGGTCTACCTTAATCTCTTCCGGCGGTGCTTATTACTTTTTCCGGTCAACTTTTCCGTTACCGTTTTGCTTGAAAGTGGTCAAGTTTTAGATTGCCGAAAACACTTTGCTTATTTTCGTTCTTTTCACAGCGGAATGGCCGTTCGATTGGCTCCGGAATCGCTGTTCGGTATATAGCGGAATCACCGTTCGGTTATCTCCGGAATGAGCGTTCGGTTTACAGCGGAATTGGCGTTCGATTGGGAGCGGAATATGTACTCAGCAGCCCGGCTGCCGGCGCGCTTGGCCATCTTCTTGGTGCTACCACTCTATACGGCCTGGAAGTCTCCGAGCAAACGGGCCATCCAGCAAAGGAGCTTTCTAGTTTTGCTGACACTCATCACTCAAGCTCCCTTTCTTTTAATGAAGGTTGGCTGCTTACAGATAACAAGGTTTTGCAGGTAGTATATATTTAATACTCTAATGTATTATTAACAGCTTTCACCCAGGGTTATTTCCCATTTCGGCCCTTCAACTGTAAACTCCGGGACTTTGCTCTCATCATATACCTTACCTGCCATCAGACATAGATTCTGGTGCAGCTTATCGTTGTTTAACAAAGGCTTGATCTTATCAAAGCTAACACTTTCCGAGTCGTGTTGTCCTATCACCGTAAGAATAAAAACAGTGTCATCAGAAAGGTTCAAAACAGGATCACACCAACCACCAGTGTTTGGAATGCGTTCAGCATAATATGGGCTATGGTTAGTATTCTCATTTAACAGGTTTTTATATTTATCCAGATCACCTCTTACATCCGGGTACCAGCTGGGCGCAAATTTTAATTCAAAGATAGCTTTGATTTTATTGTCTTCACACAATAACAAGTCAGGTTTAAGCTTGGGTGATCCACTTTCATGATAATCTATCACCGGCTCTACAAAAACCTTTGCATTTCCCATGCTCTCTGCTTTTTCCCGCAGTACTTTATACAAAACAGCCTGCAAGCAACTTTCGGAATTAATTAACCCCTTTTTATAATCCTCACCAACTTGCTCCCAAACTTCTTGTAAAGAAAGCTTCAAGTTCATTCCCTCCCTTTTACTAAACTCATGGCAAACTTATAGGAATTTTTTCTGAACCTGGGCCGAAAATAAGGCCAACAATTTCAGCGTCATCTGGAACATCAAACACCACCCATGATATGGCGCTAAACCCGGCACCAACATTTTTAAAAGCTCGTTGATCCCCCGCTTTCTCAGCAATAATCATACACGCCTCCCCATCAGCGTGCCACTTCCTTTGACCATCAGTTACAGCAACGCAATGATTAAAAGCCGTGTCTATAAAAAGCTCATCATCAGTATTGTTTCTAAGTTCATACCTGATCCCTACAAACCGGCCCTGGGCTTCTGCATCATCATCCCACTCAGAGGGGGCTTCCAGAATGCTGCCTAGCTCCTGCACTTCCAGCAAATCAACTTCATAATTTCCCTCGAACGGTAAATGATGCGTAACAGATTCATAAAGATCTCCATCTACTGTTATATCTGATTGTACTGCTTCAAAAACCAGCTCAGGTGGCTCTTCTTCAATTTCCACTCCAATCTCATCCATTTCTCTTAGCATATTATCGATTTGGTCCATTCGCTCTTCGATATTGCGAAAATGCCAGTCATATATTTTCCACTCTCCATTTACCAGATGTAGTTCGGCCTCTTCTTCATGGGTAATATCATCCGCTTTTTCGAATGCTTCCATAATTAATTCTTCTGCCTTTTGATCCATTTCTTCCTGACTGGCACCGGCGAAAGCCATGGCAAACATTTCTTCAAAAGCTTCTTCAAAAAACATTTCCAGGGCATGTTTAAGATCAGGCTTATTCACTGTGACATTGACCATAGCCACACCGTTGTCTTCCTCATACCCATCCGCTTTCATATCATATCTCTCCTGAATTTTTTCACTGAAGCCTTCAATTTCTTCTCCAATCCCGTCCTCAACAACCCAATCAAAATCTCCAATTTCATCTTCCCTTCCATCAACTATGAGCAGGCCGGCTTCTTCCCTTTGGTTATCTTCGATCAAACGCCAATATTCATTTACCACTTTGTCCGGAGGTGTTACCTCCTCTTCACAACCTGCTGCAAAAAACAGAAAGACAAGCAACAATAAAAATATTTTCATTTGAATCGCCTCCCACTGTAATATCATAAAATAACAAATACAATCACAGTCACTGAATTGGAAATATCCACATCTTCAAGCGTTACATCATAACTTGGCGGAGTCATTAAGGGCTCATCAAATTGTTCTTTGGGCCATAAGCGTTACCTCCCCCTTTAGTTTTTTAAATTCCCCAACCATGAGATCTGCCGGCTGTGCTGGGACCTGCCCGATCGATCTCTTTCAGCGATCACTTTTTTCCTTTACCCTTATTCTTTAACTTACCAAGCTTATCCCTGATCCTTATTCTTCTTTCCTCTTCGCCTCCCGGGTCCAGCTCAAAGCTGACATCAAGAACGCTGCCTTCCCGGGCTCCTTCGGGGAGCAGCTCCCTGGGCAGGTCTACCTTAATCTCTTCCGGCCCGACCAGGACAACGGCATATTCACCTTCAAAACGGTCGATTACTGCTTTCAAGATTCACTTCCTCCGGTGTTCATTTTTTATTAAGCGTTCTAATTCCAGGGTTCCTTGTTCACCTCATAAGTCTCTCCGTCGGTGGTTATAACGATGGTGCCCTGGAGGTCGGTGCGGTAGATATCTATTCCGGCCTGTTTGAGGCTGGCCAAAGTTTCATCGTGGGGGTGGCCGTATGGATTATCCTGCCCGCACATGATCACCGCCAGCTCCGGGCTGACGGCATCCAAAAAGGCCCGGGTGGTGCTGGTGCTGCTGCCGTGGTGGCCCACTTTCAAGATGGTGCTGTCCAAGTTGTAATCCCGGTTTAAGATTTCCTGCTCCGCTTCCTGCTCGGCATCGCCGGTGAGCATGAAGCTGACCTCCCCGTAAGTGACCCTGGTGACAATGCTGGCGTTGTTGAGATGATCCTCTGAAGGGGAGCGGGGATGGATGACCTGCATGGTGATACCGGCGCCAAGGTCCCATTCCATCCCGACCCGCCCCTCGGTATAGGTTATATTTTTGCTGTCGATGATATCGATGTAGTCTTCATAGGTTTCAGTGGTGTGCAAAACGCCCGGGTCAATGATCTCCCCAACCGGGACCTCTTCCATAACGTTGATCAGGCCCCCGATATGGTCGGCATGGGGATGGGTGCCGATGACCAGGTCCAGGCTGTCCACCCCTAAGCCCTCCAGGTAGTTGACCACCGTGTAGCCCCGGTCGCCGCCGTCTACAAGGAGATCTTTGCCGGGAGCATCGAGGAAGACGGCGTCCCCCTGACCAACATCGATAAAGTGGACCTCGAATTCTTCAGCCGGAAAGTCTGTTTCCTTTGCGTCCGGCTCTGGTTCAGGCGGTTCTTCTTCGGCCGGTTCCAGCTCTTCCTCTGCAGGAACTTTTTCTTCCGTTATCACTTGATCAGCCGGCGGGTCCTCTTCAGCGGGAGACAGGGCCAGACCGGTTGAAAGCAGCAGCACGGCTATAACCATGATCACGGCCGGCACTTTCAGGGGCCGCTTCTTAATCAGGTTCACTGCCGCCCAGATCAGGCTGATCACGATTCCCAAAACACCGGTAAGTCCCAGTAAGGCGTCCATTCAAATCACCCTTTTAAACAAGACTTAAAAAGCTTTTTTGTTTATTCATGGGGTTTGAGTGCCGCTTTTAAATGGTGTGGATGGCCGGCCTGGTATGCTGCGAAGTATAGACAGGCAGCTACAGAACTGGTTTAGAAACTGATATAAAACGATGCTGTCTTCCCTGGGCCACCTCAGCTAGCCGCTTCCCGGGGTTGTCGAACCCGGTACTCTTCCCGGACCGGGATCACATGTTGGAGATGCTGCGGTGCTTCATGGGCAGGCGGCAGGATCAAGTAGGGGCTGTTAGATAGTAGG
>PUKV01000119.1 GCA_003550645.1 Syntrophomonadaceae bacterium
AGATGATCTGATCTTAAACACCATGCCAGCGATTAAACAAGTTATGCTTGATCTGGAATTGATCCAGAACTTTTCCCACCGTCTGGTTGATCAGATCATCTATCGTCTGCGGGCGATGATAAAATGCAGGCATGGGAGGCATAATAACACCACCCATTTCAGATACGCGGGCCATCAACTGCAGGTGCCCCATATGCAGCGGGGTCTCCCTTACAACCATCACCAGCTTCCTTTTCTCCTTCAAGGCAACATCAGCGGCCCTGATTAAAAGGTTATGGTTAAATGAATTAGCCACCCCGGAAAGGCTTTTTATGGAACAGGGAGCAATAACCATGCCGTCTGTATGATAAGAACCGCTGGAAATTGAAGCAGCCATATTACAGACATGATGAACCTCCGTAGCCAGTTCTTCAACCTGTTGGACTTTATAGGGCGTCTCCATTTCAATATTTTTTTTTGCCACCTCGGTAGTTACCAGGTGACTTTCTATGCCCAGCTCGTTCAATACTTCAAGGGTTCTAATCCCGTAAATTGAACCGGTTGCTCCTGAAATGCCGATAATCAGTCTCAAGCTAGTGCTTCCTCCTTTGCAATATTTCTTCGGCGCGCAGCGCCGCTTCTTCTGCAAACATCAAACGACGGTAGCGTGGACTGCCCGGGCCATCAGGGGAAGCGGTGGCATCAAAACCCACTTTGGCCGTTACCCCGTTTGTTGCTGAAGGATCGATGCTGTAGCCTTCCAGCCCGTCAAGGCAGAGCAGGTCTTTTGTCCCCTGGAAGCGGGTGGCGAGGGCCCAGAGCACTTCCCGGGGATTATGGATATCGATATCCTCATCTACCACCACCACGTGTTTTAAGCGGCGGTCCAGGTTTAAAGCAAGGTAGATTAAGCGGTGGACTTCACGGCTGGAAAGATTGGGTGCCACCTTGATCACACCCTGGAAAGTAAGGGCGCCGGGCAGGAAAGCCACTTCCAGCACTGCCGGGATGAGGCGGTTTAATTCCTGCCACAACTCGGCCCCGCTAAAAGCAGAAAGGATAACCTCCGTTTCCATGCCCCAGGGCATAATCACAGAGAGGATCGGATCACGCCGGCAGGTTACAGTCTTAACCTCGATAACCGGACTTTGGGCCTGGAAATAATAACCGGTGCTTTCCCCAAAAGGCCCTTCTTCCTCCCTGACTCCGGGCACAATTTCGCCTTCGAGAATGATCTCCGCCAGGGCCGGGATCGGCAGGTCGATACTTACGGCGGGTGCCAGGGTCACCGGTCGGCCGGCCATTGCTCCGGCTAAATCAACCTTGCTCTTGAGGTCTTTCTTGATTGTGACCGCAGCCGCCAATAGCTCCGCCGGATGCAGTCCCAGGGCGACGGCAACCGGCAGCGCTTTGCCATCCTGCTCCGCCCGCTTAAAGTAGTCGGACAGGGGAGGGCTGGCCAGGAAAACGCCAAGCCTGTTTTTGCCTTTTAACTGCAGCCTGTGAATACCGGTGTTTAAAACCCCGGAAACAGGATCCCTGGCCATGAGCACTCCTGCGGTTAGATAAGAGCCCGCATCCCCGGCATGAAAGATTGGGGCGGGTAAAAGGGCACTCAGATCCGGAGCTCCGTTATGAACTATTTCCTGGGAGGGCACATCAGCGCTGACCAATTCCGGTTCCAGGGTTTTGAAACGTTTATCCAGGTAGACATCCCGCAGTTGAGCAGTCTCACAACCCAGGGCCAGGGCCAGCTTATGGCGACCGGCCAGGAGATTGCCGACAATTCTTTGACCCGGGAATCCAATCACATTTTCGAATAGGACCGCCGGGCCGCCCTGCTCGCCCAGGACTTTACTTAAAACAGCGGTAACTTCATACTGCGTTTTGATCGGATCCATTATTGCCAGCAGCTCGTTTTCTTCTAATAAAACCTTGAGAAAGCTTCTTAAGTCTACAGCCACCGTTCCGGGATCCTTTCTACTGTTTTTAAAATCTTAATCGAATAGGGGAGTTCGTGAACCTGCCCCCGGCCGAAGCGAATTTGTAATTTGTGATCATATTTGTCTTGATCGGCAGAAACAAGAGCCGAAACATTTTTATAGCAGTACTTATGGGTACCTGCTGCGAGATCTCTTAGAGCCAGCTGCACTTCTTTTTCTTCCGGCAGCTCAGCAAGGCTGTTTACAAATACGTCGTAATTAAACATTAACCATACCTCCTAGAAATATTACCTGGACTTAAATCCGTATTTTTCCCAGTTAGCCAGGATTTTATCCTGGATTTCCTTTGGATAAACATTTTTAAAGGAAACGAGGCTTGGCACCTCACTGAAAGGATCCCAATCAAGGGGAAAAGTGCAGTCGAAGAGAACCTTGGGCCCAACTGACTTTATCCTTTCAGCAGCGCTGAGAAATGGATAGAGGGGTGTCCCCACACCCTGGTATATATGGATCCCGTTGATGGGATGACAGCGGGTACACAGGGCATGAATAACCTCATCAACATTGTAAATATCAGTCTTATCATCCACTACCAAAACCATGTGGAACCAGGGCCCCAGTTTACTGCCGAAAACGGTCTGGGCAATCTGGGCGGCAATATTTGTGTATATGGCTTTAACCCCGACCACCACCAGATGGTGGGTTGATTCAGGCAGCATATAGACACCCGTTACCGGTATGCCCTGACTGCGTAATAATTTTTCCATTTCCAAACTGAGGGAGAAAGAACGAAGCAGCTGCCCCTCATCAGTGGGAATACCCATATTGGAAATGGTCGTAATCGGGTTATGGCGGTGCGTAATAGCTTTAATGCGATAGACCGCTCGTAAGTCTCGTGGTGATGTGCGGTAACCGGTGTATTCACCGAAAGGTCCTTCTTCCAGGGAAACATCGGGCAGGATTTCCCCTTCAATAACGATCTCGGCGAAGGCCGGAACTTCCAGATCTACGGTTTCACAGGGAACTAAGGATACTGGTTGTTGCATCAGCATGCCTGTGAATTCTGTTTCCGGAATCGGCGATGGGGCGGAAGCGGCGATGGCTGATAGGGGATCGGGACCGATTACAGTAGCAAAAGGCATGGCCTCCCCTCGCGGCTTGTACTTTCCGTGAAATACTTTTCCTCCATCAGAGAAAGGTAAAAGAGGGCCGGTCATGGTTTTATGATCATAGACCATTTGGCGATACATGCCCCAGTTCACATCTCCATTATCCGGATCTTTGGTAACAACAAAATGCCAGGTGGCCAGGTAGCGTCCACCGTCACCGTCGTGCACCATTGGCCCGGGAAGGGTAAAAAGATCGGCATCCTTGCCGATTATAATGTTTTCCTTGCAGGGTGCTTCTTCTTTTGGCACAATGACAGGTTTAATCGGTGCAGAGTTGGTACGCTTTAAGTATTCGGCAGCAATTTGGGGAATGCTGCTGTCTGCATCCATGCCCATACTGAGGGCCAGCTTACGATAATTGGCCAGCGGCGCTCCCAAATAACGGTGCCCGGGATAATCTTTTATTTTGTTCATCAAAGGCGACGGACCTTTTTCTTCACAAACCTTGCGCACAATTGCCCCTGCCTCCAGCTCCCAGTCTACCTCTTGTTCAATGGTGACCAGTTCGCCGGCCTTTTCTAGGGCCTCAATAAACTCGCGATTGTCCTTATATACCAAGTTTATCCACACCTCCATATAAAAATGATCCATACGTTTATATTACTTACCAACCTTTACTGGTAACTTTTTCGCAAAACTTATCCCACTTGTCCTGGGCAACCAGGATCATCTCCGCCAGCTCCCTGGCCACCCCTTTACCGCCGGCTTTCTCTGTTACCCAGTGAGCCACTTCCAGCGCCTGGGGTTTTGCATCCGAGGGGGCAACCGCAAATCCAACCCGCCGCATCACTCCGAGATCTATAACCTCGTCGCCCACATAACAGACCTCTTCCTCGCTAATACTTAATTCTTCCAGTAATTTTTCATACTGCTGGATCTTCTCCTTGGTTTCATAATAACGCTTTACGCCTATATCCTGCATCCGGGCAGCCACAGTCTTCGACTTGCGGGTTATTATGGCAACCTCAACACCACAAAACATTAAAGCATTGGTTCCAAAACCGTCTTCGTGGCAGAAGGCGCGCAGGCGGCCTCCTTCTTCGTTGTACAGGACCGTATTGTCTGTCAGAACTCCGTGGACATCAAAAATAACCAGTTTAATTTTTTTCGCCCGTTCTACTGCATCATCCCAATTTGTATCAACCGACACGGTCATTCCTCCTTTTGTTCCTCCCTCAGTTGGTGCTCCCAAAAAGAGCAGCCAAAGAGATTCTTTTAAAAACCGTATTCCTGCCAGCGGGATTTGACTTTAGCCAGCATTTCCTCGTCCATGGCAATCTGGTTTGGTTTGTTCTCCCACTCATAAGGAGTGGTGGCGTCAATTAAAATGCGGGAGGTTATCAGTTTGTTGGAATCAGGGTCCAGGGCGGGATCAAGGGGTGTAGAACGCCCCCGTTTAATTATTTCCGTATCACGCAGAGGATCATAACGCACTGATATGGCCCATAAAACCCTGCCGATATCATCGGCCTTGATGTCTTCATCCACGACAATAACCCCTTTTATACCATAACTGCCTGTAGTGCTGGCAATGATCGCGTTGGCTACCTGGTTGGCATGACCCGGATAGCTCTGTTTTACTGAAGCAATGGCCCAAAACCGGCCGGCAGCTTCAGGGGGGATATATACTGACTGGATGCCGGGAATACGCATATTTTCCAGGTCGGTCCATAGCGAAGCATTACGGGTAAAGGCCAGGAGCATGTGCACGTCGGTAACCGGCCTTCCTACCGATGTAGCCCATAAATGAGCATTGTTGCGATGTAGGACGCGCTTAACTTCCAGGCAGGGCTTCGTAATAACTTTGTCAATTTCGTCCGTATAGTAGCCGGTATACTCGCCAAAAGGCCCTTCAGGCTGGAAATTATCTGGATCAATCTCACCTTCCAGGACTATTTCGGCCGTGGCAGGAATAGGCAGTTCACTAAAATCGCTGACAATATACTCAACCGGTTCTCCACGGATAGAGCCGACTACATCATACTGGCTGACTCCTTCTTGCTGCAGGGCACCGGCCATGAACAGCAATGGGTCGCAGCCGATTACCGCCGCCGCTGGCATTTTTTTGCCCATCTTTTTATACTTCTTTAAAATCCGTTCTCCACGTTTGCCGGGCAAAATCTGAACGCCGCAGCGCTTATTGTCAAGCATCTGCATACGGTAAGTGCCGAGATTGATTTTACCCGATTCCGGATCTTTAATGACCAGGAA
>PUKV01000023.1 GCA_003550645.1 Syntrophomonadaceae bacterium
GAGAGTGCTTCGATTATGTAGACTATGCAACCGGTTCCTACACCTTCAACAACACCGCCACCATTGTCGAGACCGACCAGTCCGCATCTGCAGTGCTCAAGATCAACTGGGAGGACGAACCCGATCCCGATTACGAATCAGCGTGGGCTGCTCATGATGAAGGGGATATCCTCTACAGTAAGGGAGGCAACTGGTTCACCTACATTGATTATGATCGTTTAGACGATGGCAAAGCCAATATATACGCTGGTGCAACAACTCTTGTTGGTTACGTGCAATTTGCTGAGCCGGTAGGTAAAACTGTCGATATAACTATCGTTCTTGAAGGTTGGTCCTTTGAAACAGGTACTACAAACGTTCATATTGAGCACTACACGAAAAAGCCACCTGCTCGCAACCCCTCACCGGGACAGTTTGATTTCAAAGCAGAAGCATCAGGTAGCTCTTATACGGCAATAGGGATCCCCTTCGAAGAAGATGGCGAAAACTACTACGGCATCCACCTGAACGTCAAGGAAGGTGGCAGCGCAATGTCTTTTGCTGAACAAGCTGATATGTTGGCTAAAGCAAAAGAAGATCGCCAGGCTGAAGGTGATGAAGAAGAAATGATGCTGGCCATGGTGGATGATGAAGAAACCGGTGAAGAAGCTTTAGAAACTGAAGCAGCCCTGGAAGAGGAAGACGAAGTGGCTGTAGATGATGCTGAAGACGAAGCAACTGAAGACGAAGAAGTTGTAGAAGAAGAGGAAGCCAAAGTTGAAGACGAAGCAATTGAAGAAAAACCCGCTAGAGATGATGAAGAAGCCGTTGAAGAAAAAGCAGTCGAATACCAGGTACAATTGGCAGTAAAAGGAGAAGGAACAATCAAGGATGAGTCCGGCGAACTGGACGAAGAAGTGTACTTCTTCGAAGAAGGACACGAACTAGAATTAGCAGCTGCTGCCGGTGAAGGTTGGGCATTCGATAAGTGGATCATTGATGGAGAGGAAAATGAAAAACTCACTTTAGAGTTGATCATAACTGGCGACATCGAGATCACAGCAGTGTTCGCGCAGTTGGCCGGACCGGAACCCGAGCCTGATCCCAAACCGGAGCCCGAGCCTGAGCCCGAGCCGGAACCCGAGCCTGAGCCCGAACCGGAACCCGAGCCTGAAAATGAGTCCGGCCCCGCTATTGTAAAAGAAGAAGATAGGCCGGGCCGTCCGGAGAACCCGGGCAAGGGCAAGGCTGTTATTGGGCAGTAATGTGATTCAAGAAGGCTTGTTAGTAAGACCTGGATAAGTAAAAGTAACAGGGGCTGGTATAGGTACATGCCGGCCCCTGTGCCGGTAGTATGATTTCGTTTGCCACCTGTATCTTGGCCGGAAGGTCTGTCCAGGGTTCTTGGGGCCGTAAGCAAGTGCTCTTGAAAGAGCCTGCACCCATAGATGAGCCCTTCATCAGGGTAAACCTGAGCCTCCCTGGAGTTTGAGCGCCCCAGGGGGCTCACCCCTTTTTTGGCGACTAAAAGGGTACCTGCATTGACCTGCCGGGAATACCCGATCATATACTCCCTTTTTCCCATAAAAAATAACTCTTTAGGGTCATGTGGAAATAATTGCATTGTGATAACCTGTATTATGGAAAAAAATCGATTTGATTGGTATTTTTGCCGGTTCATTGATTTTTTAACCCGTCCTATTGAATCTTAATTCGAAGCCTACATTTTGCAATGTCCAAAATATAACTGGAATATAACCGGCCCGTGGTATTGTATTTCTACCGGCATTTCTTTTTTTGCTGTTTTATTATTTTGTTGCCATTAAGGTGTAAACAGCAGCGAGTAAGGTGACCAGGTTCGGTTATTTTGACAGGCAAGTATATAAAACATGGATGCGATGAGAGCCCGGTATTAAATGGACGCTTTAACCGGGCAGGAGCAAGTAGCGTAACCGGCCAGTATTGAGGTTGGTTATTTTTATTTAAGGAAGGGGGTAACTGGCCCCAAGAAGACCGGTTCTTTAACCTCTAGATTTAACACCTTGGAAATAATCAAAAGTAGGTAAGGTATTGAAATGAAAAATTTTGATTAATGAAGGAGGTTTATAATTAATGAGAAAGCTGGTAAAAAGCAAGTGGTTTCCTATAGTGTTGGCTCTGGCCATGATCTTGACATTACTTCCGGCGATGGCGGTAGCGGAGAATAATAACAATGAAGACTCTGCAATTGAAGCCAATATCGGTTTCATCCCCAACTCCGATGAGTCCAGCGTTTCAAAGGTGGATTTGGTTAACAACCTGGAATTGGCAAGGTATTCAACTGTACCTGACAGGGATGCTGTCAACCTGTTAGATGCTCGCCCCAACCGCATTGACATTGACAGCGATGGCAACGCCTGGGTGCTCAATTCCATGAGCACAACCAGATCGGGCTTTGTCTGGCAAGACGCGCAGGGCTCAGTGGTTCGCATCAGCGCAAGCCCGGTAGATGGTGAAGATCCTGGTAATACAACATCAAACAGCTCAACTATGGTAGAAGGTGATGTCCGGGTTTCTATCATTGACATCGGTGCTCCTGGTGATGGTCCTCGGACGATCGATGTGGTAGAAGATGGCGATGATCTCTACCTCTGGATTGGCTTCTATGGGGGCCGTTATTACGAGAAATATGCATTTGACCCTGATGCAACCGATCCTGAAAACATGCTGGAAGCTGTCCCTGGCACAAAAATTGATGTAGCGGACTACACACCGTACTCCACCGCGCGTGATGGCGACATCTTGTGGGTGTCTGCTGTAGCCAGTTCTAACCCGTTCACGGGCGTTTCAGGGATATTCGCTATCGATATGACTGCTCCGGAAGATGGGTATTACGCGGGTCCATTTGCTTTTGACCCACCCGATGGCAGGACGTCACGTCCCTATGACATCAAAATTGCTCCTGACGGTAAAGCTTGGGTATCCGATGCTACCCCAGGCTGGACAAGCACCCATGAGAGATTTTTTGGTGTCTACGATAGTGATGGCATTGTGAAGTATGTCTCCATAGGTTCTGGATCAACTGCTATGCGCGGCTTCTATATTGACGAAGATGGAACCGTTTGGGCAACCACTGCCAACGGCAGGCTGCTCAAGGGCACGTATGATTCAGCACAAGCTGAAAACTATGGCTGGACTTTCGAAGCTGTAAGAACTGGTTTAGGGGAACTTACCGGTATTGGCGCGGATGCAAGTGGCTACCTGTGGCTGATCAGGTATGGTTCTGATGACATAGCCAGAGTAAATCCTGATAGCCCAGGAGATGCTTTAGAAACAATTGATGTAGGATTAGGACCTTACGCTTACGCAAATTTCTTTACAGTACCCCAGACCGGCTGCTTGAGCGTGGAGAAGGTATGGGAAGGGTATGATGAAGTAATCGGTTTCGATGAAGACACGATGATTCCTGATGAAATTGACATTCTTATCAAAGGCCCGTCTTTCGATGCTGATTATCCAGATGGTAAGCCTTTTACACTTAAAGCTGAAGATGACTGGTCTCTTGAGGTATGCGACCTTGATCCCGGCGATTATTTCGTCTATGAAGATGCAGAAGAAGAGGATTGGTATGATCTGTGGGACGTCGATGTTGATCCAGAGTCCGTAACTGTAGAAGCTGGTGATGATCCTGAAGTTAATCTTGTCACCATAACTAACGAGTATCAGCCCGGATGCCTGGAAATCACCAAGGAGTGGTTCTATGGAGATTTGTATTTTGATGATGAAGTGCCAGAATCTATCACAGTTTTGATTGAAGGCCCATCTTTCGATCCCGATGGTGAAGAGGTAACTCTGGACGCGCCAGATTGGTCTTACGTAACCTGTGATGTTCTAATCCCCGGCGAATACACTGTAACCGAGCTTGATGTTGATAGTGATTTTTGGTCTGTCTTTTATGTAGTTGGCGAGTTTGTGTGTGAAGAGGCTGGCGTAGTGTATGTAGAACCAGGTGAGAGAGCAACGGTAAATATCAACAATTACTTCCTGTTTAAAGATGACACCTTCTGGGCCTATGGTGAAGATGAAGAATTGGGTGGAGCTGAAGGTGAAACAGCAAACCACAACAACAAAGTAGACGATAACCCCTCCAACGCCTGGGGTTGGACGAACAAGATCACTGCAGAAGGAGAATATACCTGGGATCTCTGGGCTTCCGCTGGCCAGAACATCCTTGAAAATGGGTATAAAGTCGGAACATTGACTGTGGAAGTAACTGAGGATAACGGTGAATTCTGTGCAACCGTCACATATGACGTCTTTGCACAATATGAAGCTGTTGAATACCACCTGTGGGTCGGCGATACTCCACTGCCAACACTTGAACGCGGTGGTGGTCGAAATGTAAGGACTGTGGCAACTGCCGCGCCTGGTCAGCTTCGATCCGATATAGGTGAGGAGATCTGTGGCTTAAGCGGTGATGGGTTCTATGTCGCTGCTCATGGTGTAGTCCGGGTAGGTTTTGAGCCGGCTATAGTCGAATCTGTTATCTTTAACGACGCTGATGGTAGTGGGTGCTTCGGAACCGCTGTGGGTGATGAAGTAGTAATCACTTTTGCAAAGGATATCTACAAAGCCGACGATATAATAGCAACCTTCTCTAATGTTCAGTGGTCTATTCTCTCCGCTGGGGCAAGAACTGACTACGATATTACTGACAATGTATTAACATTTACAGTAAACGAAGAGTTCACTAATCCTCGCTGCATAGAAGGAGAAAAGCTAATATCAATTTTAGGTTTGGAAGATGAGTACGGTGATCCCGTCTTCCTTCCTGTTGGGGGAGTGGAGGTAATAACTCCGTAGATATCCAAGTATTAATGCTCAAGCAATAAAGTATTTAAACCTAACCCCCGGGACGCAACTCATTCCCGGGGGTTGGTTTTTACCGGGCCGCCCGTCTCCACACCGGGCCCGCCCTGATTCCTCTAAAAATGCTTGTGGTAGATGTAGGCGTCGGTGAAGCCTGCTTCTCTTGCTTCTTCTAGCCTCTGCCTGGCGTTTTCGATGTAGGCAAAAGCGCCCACCTGCACGGTATAAAGCGAATCGTGCCTGAGCGGCCCGGCCTCCCTTTCTGGTTCAGGGGCCTGAGGTGCTTTTTTGGGCGCTATCCCCAGGGCCTGGTAGATCCCGCGCACCACCCCGCCGGCCAGGACGTCAACAAAATGCGGCTCCCTCCAGATGGCCGCTTCCCTGGCGTTGTCGATAAAAAGCGACTCGATCAGGACCGCCGGCCGGGGGTTGTCCCGGAGCACGTAAAAAGCGGCCTGCTTCATGCCC
>PUKV01000133.1 GCA_003550645.1 Syntrophomonadaceae bacterium
AGCTTGAACCGTTTGCCAACTTCTATGTTGAAGAACAGCTGGGGCATTTAGGGGTAGAAGTGCAGCGCAGCATTTACCTGACCAGCTATACCCGCCATGATGTATTGTCAACTAAAGGCGATATGGGCAGCCGCCGCCTGGCTATGCCCTACCTGGCCCAGAAGATTGGCGGGCACGGCCAGAACAGTGTCGGTGATATCATCCGGTATGCCCGTTCCGGTTTTGACGGGGTGGTGCAGCTGGCCCCGTTTTCCTGCATTCCAGAAATCGTAGCCAAGAGCATTGTCCCCCGGCTCAGCAAGGAATACGGCATCCCGGTTTTAACCCTGTTTATTGATGAGCATACCGGATCAGCCGGGGTGCAAACCAGGCTGGAGGCTTTTGTTGATTTAATGGGCCAGCGCCGGTCCCGGGGTTTAACCGTCGGGGCTTAAGGACAAAGAATTCGTTCGCAAAAAAGCTAATGTTTCTGTTTAGTCAATTCCTGGTTATATCCGGCAGCCCTGTAAAAAGACCGGGCTTGCAGATTAACTAGGAAATAATGGCAAAGACTCAGTTTCAACTTACTGCCCGGGGTTTCCCTGCGAAAAATTTGGCTTCAGTTTGTACCGGCAGTAATAGTTGAAGGAGATTTTTTTTAAGGCGAAAGTCCTGGTAATTTGGTCCCCTTAAGGCCTTTTTTGTCCTCAATCACAATTTTGAAATGGTATTAGCCCAGTGTTTCCATTGCCTGTGCTGTGTTCTTGACAGTCCACAATGACCGCTGCTGAACAGATATGTTTACTTTAAAGCACACCTATTGTGCACGCTTGTTGTAAATCAATAATTACAATCACACTGGTGGTTTAAAATGACTGCAAAGATGCTTTTGAAAATTGGCCCGGTTGAAGTGAATCCCGGCCTGGCCCTGGCTCCGATGGCGGGTATCACCGGCCACCCCTTTCGCCTGCTGGCCAAAGAACAGGGCTGCCCCCTCCTCTACTCGGAAATGATCAGCGCCAGGGGCCTGCTTTATAACTCCCCTCGGCACCACGATCTGCTTTATTATACCGAAGCAGAACGGCCCATCGGGTTCCAGCTGTTTGGTTCAGATCCACAGATCCTGGCCCGGGCGGCGCTAAAGCTTGAAGAACACGGCGTTGACTTTATAGATTTAAACCTGGGCTGCCCCACGCCCAAGATTACCCGCAACAAAGAAGGCGGGGCTCTGCTTCGTAATCCTGCCCTGTGCAGTGAAATATTTAAAGCGGTGGTCGGGACTGTTTCTGTGCCGGTAACGGTGAAACTGCGCAAGGGCTGGGATCAAGCTTCGGTCAACGCAGTTGAAATCGCCCGCCGGGCAGAAGCTGCCGGCATCAGTGCAGTTGCCGTCCACGGCCGCACGGTAGAACAGGGTTACAGCGGCTTTGCTGATTGGGATATAATCAGGCAGGTGAAAGAAGCCCTGTCCATCCCGGTGATCGGCAATGGGGATATTGATTCACCTGAAAAAGCCGTTGAGATGTTTTCCTACTGCGGCTGTGACGGGGTTATGATCGGCAGGGCGGCCAGGGGTAACCCGTGGATTATTTCTGCCACCCTGGCTCTGCTTCAAAACAGGGCCCAGCCCGCCCCTCCAACCTTTAGCCAGGTTGTCGCTGTGGCTTTGCGTCACCTCTCCCTGCTCTGTAATTTTAAAGGAGAGAATGTTGCAGTACGGGAAATGCGCCAGCACGCTGCCTGGTACATCAAAGGCTTTCCGGGGGCGGCAGATGCCCGCCAGCAGTTAAACCACGCTTCCACCTACAAAGAAATGGAAACCCTGCTTCATGCTTACTGCCAGTTTTTAAGCAGTTGAAAAAATGCCGTACCTAAACAGCAAAAAACCGTAGACAGGAGGAAAGGAAGTGCTTGAAGTGGTCGATATTGCGTATGTCAGAAAATGTATTATGTGGAAGACTGGTCGATCCGTAAGATCGGACGCCACAAAGCGGATCTAGGACCGGTTGGTAACAGAATACGGTTTTAGCGGCAGCGACTTGACTGTTAGAAAATATGTGCGCAAACTCAGGCCACTTAGCCATGAAACATATATCTCCCTTTACTAAATACCGACTTAACTGATTCTGCGTCATCAACACCCTGCTTTCCATAGGTGACATTTATCACGTACTGACCACAGGGTCTTAATTAATTCGTTGCTACCGGGCTGCTTTAGTGCTAAAATTGTAGCGATCACAAACCTGTGTACAAAAGGGTGGGAGATGGTTTGCAACCTGAACGAATATTCCGGGTTGGCGAAAAAATGATCAGCCTGGACAAAGCTGCCAGGCTTGTAGAAAAAGTCCTGGAAATGAGGGAGAAGGGGATTTCCCAGCAGGAAACGGCCAAACGCCTGCACCTGGACCGCAGTTTTGTGTCCCGCCTTGAGGCCATTGGAGAAATTCGCAAAGGCAACCGGGTGGCTGTGATCGGTTTCCCCCTGGAGAACACCGGGCAGTTATCCGAGATTTGCCGTTCTTATGGGCTGGATTTCTACCTGCTGCTTAACAACCGGGACCGGTGGGAAATGGTTCGCGATCAGCAGGCCCTTGATTTCTTCAACCGCATGTTTGATTTGATAGCCCGGCTGCGTGAATATGACACTTTGATCATGATATCATCTGAAAGGTGGCACCAGCTTGCAGAAGCCCTGTTCGATATCCAGATTATCTATATCAACCTTGGCCCGACCCCGATTCGGGAAGACCGGTTCCTGGACCCGCAGCAGTTGAAAAAGAACCTCGACATGGTTATAGCAAAATAGAGAAAGGAGAACAACGAACTTGAAACGCATAGTGGGAATTAGCCTGGGATCATCATCTCGAGATCATGTCGTTACTGTAGATTTAAAGGGAGAGCAGTTTAAAATTGAGCGGATTGGCACCGATGGTGACATGAACAAAATGATCGATATTATCAGGGACCTTGACGGCAAAGTGGATGCTTTCGGACTGGGCGGAATGGACCTCTATATTTATGCCGTTGACCGCCGCTATGAGTTCAGGGATGCCAGGCGGATTTCCCGGGCTGCCCAAAAGACACCGATTGTGGACGGCTCCGGTTTAAAAAACACCCTGGAACGCCGCTCCATCGAACAGCTGATGGAGGATACGGATCTTTTTGATCAGACCAAAAAAGTGCTTTTGATGTCGGCCATGGATCGCCTCGGGATGGCCCAGGCTTTTGAAAAAGCAGGCTGTATAATGACTTATGGTGATCTGCTTTACGTCCTTAACGTGCCCATTCCCCTTCATTCACTGACCGCCCTGGCTGCGATTGCCCGTGTTTTTGCACCCCTGGTGGGGCAGCTGCCCTTTACCATGATTTATCCTACCGGCAGCAAGCAGACTTCAACTAAGCCCCGTTATGTGCGTTATTTTATGGAAAATGATATCATCGCCGGGGACTTTCATTTTATACACCGCTACATGCCGGCCAATCTTCCCGGCAAAACCATTGTGACCAATACTGTTACCAGCAGTGATGTGGAGTTCTTAAAAGAACGCGGCGTTAAAACGCTGATCACCACCACTCCGGAAATGCAGGGCCGTTCTTTTGGTACCAATGTTATGGAAGCGCTGCTTGTTTGCCTGGCTGGTGGTAAAGAAGAATTGAGTGAAGCCCATTACTACCAGCTGCTGGAAGAATTGGACCTGAAACCGAGGATTATCCAACTCCAGTAACCAGGCGCTGCCAGCTGCCTGGAAACTCGTTTTTCTCCGGTTTATTTTCTTGACAACCGGGTGTGGACACCTTATAATATAGCAAATATTGAAGATTGACCTGAAAAAGTGTCGAGGCGTCCTTGACACTATCTTTATCTTTATGGGCTTCGTTGGGTTATGAAGCCGTTATTTATGCTAACATCCCAGATCAATCAACTGATGCAGCAAGAGGTTTGGGAATTTTCATGGATTAAGTCAATAACACGAGGGGGAACCCGAAAATGGATGAAATGAAAAACACCAAGCACGTTGATAATGAACAAATGAAAAATGAAAACACTGAAGTTGAAGGCATGGAAAACCACGATGAACTGCTTCTGACCAAAGATGGGCTGGAAAAGCTGGAATCGGAGCTCCATCACCTGAAAACGGTCAAGCGTAAGGAAATAGCCGATCGTATTAAAGAAGCAATTTCTTACGGCGATATTACCGACAACGCTGAATACGAGGATGCAAAAAACGAACAGGCCTTTATCGAGGGAAGGATAATTACCCTGGAAAAAATGCTTCGCCGGGCCAGGCTGCTCGAAAAGAGCGCTGAAGACGATCATCATATAGTGCTTGGTTCGACGGTTAAGCTCAGGGATTTGGACCTGGACCGGGAAGAAGAATATACTCTTGTCAGCACTG
The DNA here is from genome assembly GCA_003550645.1 of Syntrophomonadaceae bacterium. GTDB lineage: Bacteria > Bacillota > Dethiobacteria > DTU022 > DTU022 > B1SED10-74M. The sequence goes on from PUKV01000133.1 coordinate 4,377, forward strand.
CCGAAGCGGACCCGGCTGAAAAGAAAATCTCCAATGAATCACCGGTGGGTAAAGCCCTGATGGGGCGCACTATAGGGGATCAGGTCGACGTCAAGGTGCCTGCAGGCACTCTTAAATATAAGATTGAAGCAGTGGACTGAGATGAAATAAACCAGCTACAACACACAGGATTGCGGGAGGGTAAAGAATGGAACAAGAACAACCACTACATGAACTGATGCAGGTCAGGCGCAGCAAAATGGAAGAACTGAGGCGGAGAGGAATTGAACCTTTTGGCCCTAAATACGAAGCCTCCCATTATTCGATAGAGGTAATTGATAACTTTGATTCTCTTGAAGGGCAGCAGGTGACTGTGGCCGGACGCTTGATGAGCATCCGCTCGCACGGCAAGGCTACTTTTGCCCACCTCCAGGATTACCGGGGCCAGATCCAGGTTTATTTGAGCCTCGACCAGGTTGGCGAAGAACAATACAAGAATTTTGAGCTGGTTGATATCGGCGATTTCGTCGGGGTGTCCGGTGAGGTTTTTAAGACCAGGAGGGGCGAAGTAACGGTTAAGGGTTTTGAATATACCTACCTGGCCAAGGCCCTGCGCCCCCTGCCTGAAAAGTGGCATGGCCTCAAAGACGTGGAATTGCGCTACCGCCAGCGTTATGTTGATTTAATCGTTAACCGGGAAGTAAAAGAGACCTTCATTAACCGCAGCCGGATTATCCAGACTATGCGGGAAATCCTGCACCGGTGGGGTTTTTTGGAGATGGAGACCCCGATCCTGCAGAACATTGCCGGCGGAGCCCTGGCCAGGCCTTTTGTAACCCACCATAATACCCTCGATATGAAACTCTACATGCGCATCGCAACCGAATTGCACCTGAAGAGGTTGTTGGTGGGCGGGCTGGACAAGG